>JAEDEN010000056.1 GCA_016293265.1 Oscillospiraceae bacterium
TCCTCTTCCGTGAAGGCTGTATTTTGCAGCGCTTTTACATTGGCGGTAAGCTGCTCCGGCCGGGAAGCCCCCACCAACACGCTGGTAACGTCCCCCCTGTGCAAAAGCCAGCTCAGGGCCAGCTCCGAAAGGGTCTGGCCCCGGGAGGCCGCCACCTCTCCCAAGCGGAGAAGCTGGCCGTGGCGCTGGGGGGTCAGGGTCTCCTCCCGCAGGACCCTCTGGCCATCCCGCCGGATGCAGCACTGGCCGGGGACGGCGGAGAGGTACCGGTCCGTCAAAAGTCCCTGGGCCAGGGGTGTGAAGGCGATGATCCCCTTCCCCAGCCTCTTCGCGGCGGCCGCCCCGCCGTTTTTCTCCACGGTGCGGTCCAGGAGGGACCAGCGCTGTTGGCTGACCACAAAGGGGCAGTGCAGCTCCTTCAGAATCCCAGCAGAGCGCTCCAGCGTGGGCCCGTCGTACTTGGAAAGGCCCACATACAGCGCCTTGCCGCTGCGCACCGCCTGGCTGAGGGCCTCCATAGTCTCCTCCAGGGGCGTCTGGGGGTCCATACGGTGGTGGTAAAAAATATCCACATAGTCAAGGCCCATCCGTTTCAGGCTTTGATCCAGCCCCGCCAGCAGGTGCTTACGGCCGCCCCAATCCCCGTATGGTCCCGGCCACATGGGATGGCCTGCCTTGGTGGCGATCACCAACTCATCCCGGTGGTGGGCAAAATCCTCCTTCAGGATGCGTCCGAAATGGATCTCGGCGCTGCCGGGAGGGGGACCGTAATTGTCAGCCAGGTCAAAATGGGTGATGCCCAGGTCAAAGGCGGTGCGGCAGAGGTCCTTCATCTCCTCCATATGGGCCCCGGCGCCGAAATTGTGCCAGAAGCCAAGGGAGATGGCGGGCAGCAGCAGCCCACTTTCGCCGCAGCGGCGGTATTCCATGCCGGCATAGCGGCCGGGGGCGGGGATGTACATAAAACGTTCCCTCCTGTCAGGCAGAATCAAAAACGGGCGCGCCTATGGCGCGCCCGTTGAAAGCATCCTTTACTTTTCCTCATCCGTGACGATCAGGCCGTAGCCGCCGTTTTTACGCTGGTAGACGATGGAGAGGCTCTCATCATCACTGTTGCGGAAGACGAAGAAGCTGTGACCCAGCAGATTCATCTGCAAAATGGCCTCCTCCGGGCTCATAGGCTTGACGGAGAAGCGCTTGGTGCGCACAATCTCAAACTCCTTCTCCTCGGCCACCTCGAAATCATCAGAGGGAGCGGGAGGGGGGAAGCCCTCGCTGCGCAGGCGCTTGGAAAGGCGGGTCTTGTTCTTCAGGATCTGGCGCTCGATATAGCCTACAGCGGCGTCAATGGCACCCCGCATATCGCCATCCGGCGCTTCGGTCTGGGCGCGCAGCAGCGTGCCGTTGCCCCGAATGGTGATCTCTACCGTGCACAGGTGATCTTTTTCAACGGAAAAGGTCACGGATGCAGAGGTGTCGTCTTCACGAAAATACCGCTCCAGCTTGGAGATCTTCTTTTCGGCATACTCCTTGATGGAGTCGTTCAGAGTGACTTTCTTGCAGGTGTAGGTATACTTCATAGAGATCGCTCCTTTCGTGTGGAAGGGGGGGGCGGGTTCCTCCCTTTGCGATTATCATAACACATTTGTCCTTTTTTGAAAAGGGAGAATTTCGCTTGTTTACAATTCCTTTAAAACCGCCGCAAAAAGCGCCAAAAGCAGTGGGAAAGCGCCAAAACCTCCTATTTACAAGGAGCACCCGCTGGTGCTATCATAATTACGGAAGCTTTCCAATATCCCACCCGTTTTGGGCCGCCGGTGCATTATGCATCAGGCGGCTCCTTTTTTGCTTCCGGGCAAAATAAAAAAGGACACCTTTCAGGTGTCCTCTTTATCAGCACACGAAATCAGCCGAGCTGGTTGAGCTTCAGGGTCATGGCGCTCTTCTTGTGAGCGGCATTGTTCTTGTGCAGAACGCCCTTGGCAACAGCCTGATCGACTTTCTTCACTGCAACCTTGTAAGCGCCATCGGCCTCGGTGCGATTGCCTTCTGCGGCAGCAACCTCGAACTTCTTGATGGCGGTCTTCAGCTCGGACTTCGTTGCCCGATTACGTGCGTTTCTAACCTCACCGATCAGAACACGCTTCTTGGCAGACTTGATATTCGGCAAACCAAACACCTCCTTAGGCAAATTTGCATGGCAGACAAATCCTACCGTGCAGAATGATATTTTAGCAGGGAAGAAACGAAAAATCAAGTGTTTTTTTAAATTTTTGTTTGTTTTTTGCATATTGTGCCCATTTCCGTGAAAGATAGGAGCATGACCACAAGATTTTGTGTTTGGAGGTGGGCCGATGTTTGAAAAACGCACGGATCTGGCCCTGGAGGCCCGGGAATTATGGCAGGAAAGCGCGGGAAAAACCACGCGCCTTACCGGTGTGCGGGCAAAAACCAGCAAGCAGGAGGGCTATGCCGTCACCCGGGTAGAGATCCTGAACGAAAAGGGCGAGGCGGCCCTGGGAAAGCCCACAGGAAACTACCTCACCATTGACCTCTCCCCTTTCTCCCAACGCCGGGATGGCTTTTTTGAGCGGGCGGTGCGGGTGGTGGGCGCCCAGCTCCGCTCTCTCCTTCCCGCCCGGGGAAGCGTGCTGGTGGTGGGCCTCGGAAACCGCGCCATGACGGCGGACGCCGTGGGCCCTCTTGCCGTGGAAAGCGTGCTGGTCACGCGGCACATGGTCTCCGCACCTCCCTTTTCCGACTTTCGCCCCGTGGCGGCCCTCTCCCCCGGGGTGCTGGCCGCCACTGGCGTGGAGACCGCCGAGGCGGTGGGAGCCGTGGCGGAGCAGGTGCGGCCCGCCGCTGTCATCGCCATCGACGCCCTGGCCGCCCGCCGGATGAGCCGCGTGTGCGCCACGGTGCAGCTTGCCGACACCGGCATCTCCCCCGGCTCCGGCGTCGGAAACCACCGCAGCCCCCTGAACCGGGAGACCCTGGGGGTGCCGGTGATCGCCGTGGGGGTGCCCACCGTAGTGGATGCCGCCACCATCGCCGCGGACCTTCTGGAGGAAAGCGGCGGGGGCCGGATCGACCCGGACCGCCTCCGCCGGGACGCCGCCCCCATGATGGTGACTCCCCGGGACATCGACCGCCTGGTGCGGGAGCTGGCCAAGGTGGTGGGCTATGGCATTAACTGGGCCCTGCAGGAGATGGAGATTGAGGACATGACGGCACTGCTGACCTAATGAGGTCACGCCTCCCGGATTTTCTCCGCACGTACAGAAAAGCCGCCGTGACCGGCGGCTTTTCCCTATTTCATTATTTCATCAACTCGTACATAACGGCCTTGATGGTGTGCATCCGGTTTTCCGCCTCGTCAAAGACGATGGACTGGGGGGACTCAAACACTTCGTCGGTGACCTCCATGGCCTCCCGTCCGAAGCGCTCTCCCATCTCCTTGCCCACCTTGGTGTTGTGGTCGTGGTAAGCGGGGAGGCAGTGCATGAAACGGCACTGGGGGCCGGCGTTATCCATCAGCTCCTTCGTCACCTGATAGGGGGCAAGGGCTGCGATCCGCTCCTCCCAGACCTCCACAGGCTCGCCCATGGAGACCCAGACGTCGGTATAGAGCACGTCGGCATTCCGGGTAGCTTCCATGGGGTCTTCGATAAACTCCAGCGTGGCGCCGGTCCCGGCGGCGATGGAGCGGCACTGCTCCACCAGCTCCGCCTGGGGGAAGTAGGCCTTGGGCGCGCAGGCCACAAAGTGCATCCCCATCTTGGCGCAGCCCACCATCAGGGAGTTGCCCATGTTGAACCGGGCGTCTCCCAGGTACACCAGCTTCACACCCTTCAGCTTGCCAAAATGCTCCTGAATGGTCAGAAAATCCGCCAGGATCTGGGTGGGGTGGAACTCATTGGTCAGCCCGTTGAACACAGGCACGCCGGCATACTTCGCCAGGGCTTCCACCAGCTCCTGGCCAAAGCCCCGGTATTCGATGCCGTCATACATCCGGCCAAGGACACGGGCGGTATCGGCGATGGACTCCTTCACGCCGATCTGGGAGCCGGTGGGGCCCAGATAGGTGGAGCCCATGCCCAGGTCCCGGGCCGCCACCTCAAAGGCGCAGCGGGTACGGGTGGAGGTCTTTTCAAAGATCAGGGCAACATTCTTGCCCGCAAGATACTGGTGGGGGATGCCCGCCTTCTTCTTGGCCTTCAGGTCGGCGGCGGTATCCAGGAACTGCTGGATCTCAGCGGGGGTAAAATCCAGGAGCTTCAGAAAATGAGTGTGGTTTTCCATCTTGTGTCTCCTCCGTAATCAGCCCAGGGCCTTCTTCATAATGGCAAGGCCCTTGTCCATCTCCTCTTTCGTGATGACCAGGGGGGGCAGCAAACGCATACCGGGGCCGGCTGTAAGCACCAGAAGGCCCGCGTCGATGAGCTTGTTTGCGATCTGGCCCTTATCGTAGCCCTCTTTTACCTCGATGCCGATCATCAATCCCATGCCCCGGGTCTTGCCAAAGCAGGGCAGGTTCAGGGCCTCAATGCTTTCGCGCAGGTAGGCGCCCTTCTCCTTCACTTCCTCCAAAAAGGCGTCGGAGAGCCGCTCCTGGACCACAAGTCCGGCGGCAGCACAGACGGGATTGGCGCCGAAGGTGGTGGCATGGGTGCCGGGGGAGAGAACGTTCCGGCACTTCTCATTGGCCATGATACCGCTCATGGGCAGGCCGCCTGCGATGCCCTTTGCAAAAGACACCACATCGGGGAGCAGGTCATACTGCTGGAAGGCAAAGAGGCTGCCGGTGCGGCCCACGCCGCTTTGCACCTCATCCACCAGCAGGAGCCAGTCCCGCTCCTGGCAGAGCTTCTTCACAGCCTGCACATACCCGTAGTCCAGAGGCAGCACGCCGCCCTCACCCTGGACCAGCTCCATCATGACGGCGCACACGTCGTCTCCGGCAGCCTCCTCCAGGGCGGCAAGGTCGTTGGCTGCGGCATAGCGGAAGCCCTCGGTAAAGGGGAAGAAATAGTTGTGGAACACCTCCTGGCCGGTGGCCATCAGGGTGGTGATGGTGCGCCCGTGGAAGGAATTCTTCAGGGTGATGATGGTGGAGCGGCCCTTGCCGTATTTGTCAAAGCTGTACTTCCGGGCCAGCTTAATCATACCCTCGTTGGCCTCGCCGCCGCCGTTTGCAAAGAACACACAGCTCTCCCCGGTGCGTTTGCAGAGGATCTCGGCCAGCTTCGCGGCAGGCTCGGTATAGAAGAGGTTGGACACATGGCCCAGCTTCCCGGCCTGCTTCGTGATGGCCTCCACCCAGGCCTCGTCGCCATAGCCAAGGGCGGTCACGCCGATACCGCTGGTGAAGTCAATATATTCGTTGCCCTCGGGATCATAGACGGTGGCACCGCAGCCGTGGTCCAGAGCCACAGGAAAGCGGCCGTAGGTATTCATCACATACTGGCCGGTGAGGGCCTTGATTTCATTGGAAGTCATTGTTCGTCCTCCTTTTTCAGCATGGTGCCGATGCCCTGGTCGGACAGCAGCTCAATCAAAATGGAGTGGGGAATGCGGCCGTCCAGGATGTGGACCCGCTCCACGCCGCCGGCGATGGCGTCCACGCAGCATTCCATCTTGGGGATCATGCCGCCGGAGATAACGCCCTCTTCAATAAGAGCCGCCACATCGTAGGTGTGCACCACATGGATCAGGGTGGATTCGTCCTTGGGGTCCCGGAGGAGGCCCCGGACATCGGTGAGCAGGATCAGCTTTTCCGCCTGGAGGGCCTCCGCCAGCTTGGCGGCGGCGGTATCGGCGTTGATGTTGTAGGCCGTTTCGGCGTCCATGCCCTGGGCCACGGTGGACACCACGGGGATGTAGCCGTTCATGAGGGCACTTTCCACCGGCTCCGGGTTCACGCCGGTGATACGGCCCACCAGGCCGTACTTTTCATCCAGCAGCTCGGCCTGGAACAGCTCGCCGTCCATGCCGCACAGGCCCACGGCCTGGCCGCCCAGGCGGTTGATCTGGGCCACCAGGTTTTTGTTGACCTTGCCGCAGAGGACGGACTGCACCACTTCCATGGTGGTCTCGTCGGTATAGCGCAGGCCGTCCACGAATCTGGAGGTGTGGTTCAGGCGCTTGAGCATATCGGAGATCTCAGGGCCGCCGCCGTGGACCACTACCACGCGGATGCCTACCAGGGACAGCAGGATGATGTCGCTCATGACGGCCTTGCGCAGCTCATCCGAGACCATGGCGTTGCCGCCGTATTTGACCACGATGGTCTTGCCGGTAAATTTCTGAATATAGGGCAGGGCCTCGACCAGTGTTTGGGCCTGCTGGGCATGGGAATCCATAGAAAATGGCTCCTTTCGGAAGTGGAATACCGCCTCCCGGGCCCGCCGGAGAGGCGGGACGCATAAGACGCCGGGAGGGGGAACCGGCCCTTGGCCGGTCTTTCAGGCAGATCAGGTGCGGTAGTCGCCGTTGATCCTGATGTAATCGTAGGTGATGTCGCAGCCCCAGCAGGTACACGCGGCGCTGCCCTCGCCCATGGTGATATGAATCTCCACGTCGTGCTCGCTCAGGATCTTCTTGGCCAGGTCCTCGTCAAAGGACAGACCCCTTCCCTGCCGGCACACGGCGATGTCTCCCGCGGCGCTGGCAAAGTGGACATCCACCCGGTCAGGGTCGAAGTCCTCCCCGGAGTAGCCCATGGCGCACAGCACACGGCCCCAGTTGGCGTCGGCGCCGAAAATGGCGGCCTTGGTGAGCGTGGAGGAGATGACGGACTTACCGATGGTTTCGGCGGCCGCCTCGCTTTTTGCCCCCTTCACGGTGCAGGTAATCAGGTGCTTGGCGCCCTCCCCGTCGGAGGCCATGGCCTTGGCCAGCGCGATGCACAGGGTCTGGAGCGCCTCCAGGAAGGCGGCGTAATCCTCCCCCTTTTCGGTGATCTCAGCGTTGCCTGCCTTTCCGTTGGCCAGGACAATGCAGCTATCATTGGTGGAGGTATCGCCGTCCACGCTGATGCGGTTAAAGCTGACGCCAACGGTCTCCAGCAGGGCGGCGCGGATCATCTCGGAGGAGATGGCGCAGTCGGTGGTCAGGAAGCAGAGCATGGTGCCCATATTGGGGTGGATCATGCCGCTGCCCTTGGCAATACCGCCCATGACCACCCTCTTTCCGCCTACCTCCGTCTCCACAGCCACTTCCTTTTTCACGGTGTCGGTGGTCATGATGGCGTGGGCGGCAGCATCGCTGGCGGCGGCGCTGCTCTCCAGCATTTCATAAAGGGCGGGAACGCCGTTTTCAATCAGCTCGATGTTGATGGTCTGTCCGATGACGCCGGTGGAGGAGACCAGGACGTCCTCCACGGCGCAGCCGATAGCCTTGGCGGCGGCGGCGCACATCCGCTTGGCGTTTTCCTCGCCGTTGGGGGCGCAGGCGTTGGCGTTGCCGCTGTTGACGATGATGGCCTTGGCCCTGCCGTTTTTCAGATGCTCCCGGTCCACATGGATGGGGGCGGCCTTCACGGCATTTTTGGTAAAGACGGCCGCTGCCGCGCACTCCACATCGGAGACGATGAGGGCAACGTCCTTCTTGCTGGTGTTGTGGGTCTTGACGCCCATGTGGACGCCGGCAGCCCGGAAGCCCTGTGCGGCGCAGACGCCGCCTTCGATGAATTGCATCATATGGAATCCTCCTTGTCAGGGGTAGATTTCTTCTTGCTGTCAGTCAACGCTGAGGCCGGTGGTCTCTTCAAGCCCCAGCATGATGTTCATGTTCTGCACCGCCGCGCCGGAGGCGCCTTTGCCCAGGTTGTCGAACAGGGCGGTTACGGTGGTTTGGTCCTCCCGTCCGCAGACGATGATGCGCAGGCTGTCCCACCCGGCCTTAGTGCTGGCATAAATGACGCTTTCGTCTCCGCCCAGGGGAGCGACGCTCACCAGCTTCTGCCCTGCGTAATGGGCCGCCAGGGCCTCATGGACGGTGGCTGCGGAAAAGCCGGGGAGCAAAATGGTGGTGGCCATGCCTTTGTAAAAGTCCCCCAGGATGGGAGAGAACACCGGCTCCCTGGTAAGGCCGCACACCGCTTTCATCTCCGGCAAGTGCTTGTGGCGCAGGTTGGTGCCGTAGATCCGGTGGCTCTCATGGCGTATGTCCCGGTTCTCATCCTCATACTCGGCGATGAGCTTCTTGCCACCGCCGGAATAGCCGGTGAGGGAATAGGCCGTCAGGGGGAAATCCGCCGGGATGACCCCTGCCTTCACCAGGGGATAGACGCAGGAGATGAAGCCGGTGGCGTGGCAGCCGGGGTTGGCCACCCGGGCCGAAGCGGCGATGGTCTCCCGCTGCTCCGCGCTCAGCTCTGGAAAGCCATAGGTCCAGCCCGGAGCCACCCGGTGGGCGGTGGAGGCGTCGATAATACGGGTGTTGGGATTGTCCACCAGTCCCACCGCCTCCACGGCCGCCCCGTCGGGGAGGCACAAAAACACAATGTCGGCAGCGTCCATCAGCTTTTTTCGCTCGGCGGGGTCCTTGCGCTTGTCCTCGTCGATAAGCAGCAGCTCAATGTCGCTGCGTCCCCCCAGTCGCTCGTAGATCTGAAGGCCGGTGGTGCCTTCCTTGCCATCGATATAAATCTTGGGTTTCATGGCGAAACCTCCTTATTCTGGAGTCGTGCGGGGCTTTCCGCCCCGCGGATGGTCAAACGCTGTGTTCGGAGACGAACAGCTCGATGGCCTCGATCTGGCGGGTGGTCTCGGTGACGGCGCTGGCGCCGTAGCTGGTGCGCAGTGCCATGCAGTTCTCCAGCTTCAGCGCCTCGTACACATCCTCTTCAAAGAGGCTGGAAACGGCGCGCAGCTCCTCCAGCGTCAGTTCCTCCAGCGTCTTGCCGCTCTCGCCGCACTTGGCCACCAGCCTGCCCACCATGGTGTAGGCATCCCGGAAGGGCATCCCCTTCTTGGTCAGATAGTCGGCGCAGTCCGTTGCGTTGATAAAGCCCTTCCCCGCCGCCTTCCGCATATTCTCAGGCAGGACCCGCATGGTGTCGATCATGGCGGCAAAAACAGGGATGCAGACCTCCACGGTGTCGATGGCGTCAAAGACGGGCTCCTTATCCTCCTGCATATCCTTGTTGTAGGCCAGGGGGATGCCCTTCATGACGGTCAGCAGGCTCATCAGGTCGCCGTAGACCCGGCCGGTCTTGCCCCGGACCAGCTCCGCAACGTCGGGATTCTTCTTCTGGGGCATGATGGAAGAGCCGGTGGCATAGGCGTCGTCCAGCTCCACGAACTTGAATTCCCAGCTGCACCAGAGGATGACCTCCTCGGCAAAGCGGCTCATATGCATCATGAGAATGGAGAGGCCGGAAAGCAGCTCCAGCGCATAGTCCCGGTCGGAAACGCCGTCCAGGGAGTTGGCCATGGGAGCGTCAAAGCCCAGGAGCCTGGCGGTCTCCCAGCGGTCGATGGGATAGGTGGTGCCGGCCAGGGCGCCGCTGCCCAGGGGGCATTCGTTGAGGCGCCGGGCACAGTCCTCCAGGCGGGTAATGTCCCGGCGGAACATGGCGCCGTAGGCCAGCAGGTGCTGGGCAAAGGAGATGGGCTGGGCCCGCTGGAGATGGGTATAGCCCGGCATAACGGCGGTCTGGTACCGGCGGGCCTTTTTGCAAAGGACCTCCTCCAGCTCCAGCAGGGCGTCGATGATGACGGGGATCTCCCGGCGGACATACATCCGGAAGTCCACAGCCACCTGATCGTTGCGGGAGCGGGCGGTGTGGAGGCGCTTGCCGGCATCGCCGATGCGCTCCGTGAGGAGGCTTTCCACATTCATGTGGATATCCTCGTTTTCGGTGGTGAATTCCACCTTCCCGGCCTCGATATCGGCCAGAATCTCCTTCAGCCCCTTCGTGATGGCATCCACATCTTCCGTGGAGATGATGCCCTGGTCGCCCAGCATTTGGGCATGGGCAAGGCTGCCTTCGATGTCCTCCCGGTAGAGGCGCTGGTCGAAGGTGATGGAGGCGTTGATTTCGTCAACAAGGGCGTCGGTATCCTTGCCGAAGCGCCCGGACCACAGCTTCATAATTCCTTCCTTTCACCGCCGACGCGGGGCGGAGAAAAATTCCCCGTCCCGCCGTCGTGTCTGTTCAGTTTACGGGGAGACCGCTCCCTCTTGGAGCCCGCTTACAGCTTCCCCTGCTCCCGCAGCGCCAGCACGGTATCAGGCAGGCCCCACAGGTTGATGAAGCCCGTGGCGTTGGTCTGGTCGTAGCTGCTCTCGTTGAAGGTCACCAGTTCCTCGGAGTAGAGGGACTCGGGAGAGGAGATGGAAGCGGTGATAATGTTGCCCTTATAGAGCTTCAGCTTCACGCTGCCGGTCACGTGCTCCTGGGTCTTGTCGGCGAAGGCGCTGAGGGCCTCCCGGACGGGGGTATACCACTTGCCGTTGTAGATCAGGTCGGCAAAGTCGATGGCCAGTTTGCTCTTCATGTGGGCGCTGTCCTTATCCAGGGTAATCATCTCCAGGCACTGGTGGGCCTTGTAGAGGATGGTGCCGCCCGGCGTTTCGTACACGCCGCGGTCCTTCATACCCACCAGGCGGTTTTCCACGATGTCCAGCAGGCCGATGCCATTCTCTCCGCCAAGCTGGTTCAGCTTGCGGATGATGTCGCTGCCCTTCATCTTCTCGCCGTCCACGGCCACG
>JAEDEN010000155.1 GCA_016293265.1 Oscillospiraceae bacterium
TATCCACGAAGGTATAGCAGGACAGATAGGTGGATTCGGAGGTGATGCTGGGCAGCGTGGAAATGATCTGGTAATCAATGATGTCACCATCCGAGGCAGTGCCGGTGTGGGCGTAGCCGTCCTTGATGTTGGAAGTGGAGCCGCCATTCTTGCCGGTATCGGAAACCTGCTCCCGCAGGGTCTTCTCCAGGCTGGGGATGCCGGTGAGGTTTTTGGGGTACAAGGTCACATCATACATCCAGCGGGTGCCGCCGTCGCTGGCATTGCTGCCGTTGACAGAGGTCATGGGAAGGCTCACCAGGAAGGGATCGCAGGTGGAAACCACCATTTCCGGCACCTTGGTCTCCACCACCAGGTACAGGCCCAAATCGAGACCCGTGGCACCGGTTTTGCCGTAGCCGTCGGTCAGGGGCATCTTCACGCCGCCCTGGGTGTTGACATAGCTTTCCAGGGCGTTTTTCACCACGGTGGAGTTGCTGGAAAGGCCCCCGGCAAGGGCATCGATGAGGGTGTCGCTTTCATAGAAATAGCGGTTGGCGTCCGGACTGTCAGCCCGCTCAAAGCGCTTGGCACCGTTACTCAGGCCCAGAGCAGAGAGAAAGGATTCACCCTGGGTCTTATCAATGGCGTAAAGCACCTGAACATGATCCGGCGCATCTTCTTCCGCCTGGGAGAACTGGCAGATGTCGGCGATTTTCAGATAGGTAAATTCCACACCCCGGATGGCGTAGCCGTTGGAGGTCTGGCCGTTGCCCAGGTCGGAGGTGCTGTCGTTATCCCCGGCCCGGTTGGAGCCGCCCAGGATGTCCACCACACCGGCCTGATCCATGACGCCGGTGGAAACATAGGAACTGTCCCAGATGCCGTCCTTCTCGGCGTTGGTCAGGTCGTACTTGTAGATGGTCAGGCTGCCTTTCCTGTCCATATCGATGACGGCTTCGTCAAAGGGAGCGCCAGAGCCCCCCACAGGGAAACACAGCAGCAGGGTCAGCGCCAGAAAGAGGGACATCATTTTGGTAAAGTTTTTCATTTTGCTTTTCCTTTCTTAGATTGTAGTTTTGAATTTTGGATGGTGAGCATGAAAAAAGCCAGGGCTGATCCCTGGCGTGGTAAAGGGTATGGATAGGCGCTTACCTCCTTTGGGAATGATATTCCGAAAATAATGGTTGCAATTTACAAGAATCTTTCGTACAATACTCGTGAGCCGAGAGGTTCACAGCGGGTGTTCCGCCACCCAAGCACAAGTGCGGGGCGTTAATGATGGGGGGATGAAATATCCCCTCGCTTTTTTAGAAGAACAAGGATAAGCATCCTACAAGATAATAGCCGACACTGTGCAGCAGCCGGAAGTAATGTGCTTCCGGCTGCCTTTATTTAGTAGTGCTTGTTTAGCGTGCCCTGCATCAGATCAGCGCTTCTTCCTGTTCACATTGGCGGCGAGAACCACCAAGCTGACTGCCAGAGCAACCGCTCCCACAAGGGAAACAACCCTCAGGGATGCAGAACCGGTTTTCGGCAGCAGGAAGCCCCGGTTGTTCACCACGCGAATGGTCACATCCAGGTCTTTCACAGTGATGGTATCGTCGAAAGCGGTGCCTTTCAGCCGGGTGTAGCCCTCCGGTGCCTGGGTTTCCGTGACCCGGTAGCGGAGGCCGGGGTACAGATTGTTCCAGGCCAGCTCTCCTTTGTCATTGGAGGTCAGGCAGCCATCCGCCAGCTCGGCGTTGGAGCAACCGCCCTTCACCGGCTCCTGCTTATCAGAGTAGAAGATGTTTGCCCAGGTCTGGCCGTTATCAGCAGACCATTCCAGCCGGAATACTGCTCCCGCCAGGTGCTTGCCGGTGTTGTCCACCTTTTCAATCCAGATGCGGGCAGGACGGATGCAGTTGGTAAAGGGAATGTGGGCCGTTTCTCCTGCTTTTACCGTCACAGTGATGGGGTTTTCAGTTTGGCAGGAGTAAATGCTGTCCTCCGGGATCAGTTCTTCCACTGTATAGTCGCCGGGGAGCAGATTTCCGGTCTGGATTACGCCGTCCCTGTCCGTCACAAAGGGAGAGCCCTCGATTTCAGCA
>JAEDEN010000057.1 GCA_016293265.1 Oscillospiraceae bacterium
AAGGTGAATATCATCGCTCCCAACGAGTATGTGGGCAATATCATGCCCATGTGCCAGGATCGCCGGGGAGAGTTTAAGGATATGCAGTATCTGGACACCAATCTGGTGGAGCTGCACTATCAGATGCCCCTGAACGAGATCATTTATGATTTCTTTGACGCCCTGAAGGCCAATACCCGGGGCTATGCTTCACTGGACTATGAGCTCTCCGGCTACCGTCCCAGCGATCTTGTGAAGGTGGACCTGCTCCTCAACGGCGACCAGGTGGATGCCCTCAGCTTCATCGCCCATAAGGATAAGGCTTATCCCCGGGCCCGCCGCCTTTGCGAAAAGCTGAAGGAGAATATCCCCAGACAGCTCTTTGAGATTCCCGTGCAGGCTGCCATCGGCGGCCGCGTCATCGCCCGCGAGACCGTCAAGGCCATGCGCAAGGATGTGCTGGCCAAGTGCTACGGCGGCGATATCACCCGTAAGAAGAAGCTTTTGGAAAAACAGAAGGAAGGCAAGAAAAAGATGCGGTCTCTGGGAACGGTTCAGATTCCCACGGAGGCCTTCCTTGCCGTTCTCAAATTGGATGAATAAACGAAAGGAACCTCCCACGGCCCGGGCCGTGGGAGGTTTTGCTGCGCAGGGGACCGCCGTCTTCCTCAAAGAAAGGGGGGAAACGTCCCATCTGTTGAGCATTGGAGAAAAAATCCACAAAAAGGGATTCCCCCAGCCCACAAGAAATTTGCTTCTTGACGGGTGAATAATGATTGACGGGGTTTGAAAAAAACATCATAATAAAAAAGAATATAGGTAAGTTTGTAGAATAAGGAGGAGACCATGAAAAAAGGCTATTTGGTGCTGCAGGATGGCCGGGTGTTTGAGGGCTTCCGCTTTGGCGCGGAGGCGGACACGGTGGGCGAACTGGTGTTTACCACCGGTATGTGCGGTTACATCGAAACACTGACGGACCCCAGCTTCGCCGGACAGATCGTCATGCATACCTATCCCCTCATTGGCAATTACGGCATCATTGAAGAGGACTTCGAGGGCGAGTGCCTGGTCAAGGGCTATGTCGTCCGGGAGTGGTGCGAGGCACCCTCCAATTTCCGCACCCAGTATGATCTGGATACGTTCCTGAAGGCAAGGAACGTACCCGGCCTCTACGGCGTGGATACCAGGGAACTGACCCGCATCATCCGCGAGTACGGTGTTATGAACGCCGCCATTTGCGATGAGGTTCCCGCAGACCTGATCCCCATCCAGACCTACGCCGTGAAGGACCCCATCAAGTACGCCACCTGCAAATCCCTTTCCCTCCACCCGGCGGTGGGAGAGGAGAAGTTCCGCGTCTCCCTTTTGGATTACGGTGCAAAGCGGAATATCATTCGGGAGCTGCAAAAGCGGGGCTGCACCGTCACCGTCCTGCCTGCCTCCGTCAGCGCGGAGGAGATCCTGGCCGGCGCGCCCGACGGTGTGATGCTCTCCAACGGTCCCGGCGACCCCCAGGATAACCCCTACCAGATCGAGCAGATCCGGAAGATCCTGGGGAAGGTGCCGGTGTTCGGCATCTGCATGGGCCACCAGCTTCTGGCCCTGGCCGCCGGAGGCACCACCTATAAGCTGAAGTACGGCCACCGGGGTGCCAACCAGCCCGTTAAGGACCTGGTGAGCGGCCGGACGTATGTTACCAGCCAGAACCACGGCTATGCCGTGGATTCCGCCGCCCTGCCCCAGGGAGAGGTCCGCTTCATCAATGCCAACGACGGAACCTGTGAGGGTGTGGATTATCCCCAGTGGAACGCCTTCACCGTCCAGTTCCACCCCGAGGCCTGCTCCGGCCCCAAGGATACGGCCTTCCTCTTTGACCGCTTCCTGGAGAATATGACGAAAGGTGGTGGCAGATAATGCCTCTGGATAAAAGCATTAAGAAGGTCCTTGTTATTGGTTCCGGCCCCATTGTCATCGGCCAGGCCGCTGAGTTCGACTACGCCGGCGCACAGGCCTGCCGCGTTTTGAAGGAAGCAGGCGTGGATGTGGTTTTGTGCAACTCCAACCCCGCCACCATCATGACCGACCAGGCCATGGCGGATGAGATCTATCTTGAGCCGCTGACGGTGGAGACCATCAAGCGTATCATCAAAAAAGAGAAGCCCGACAGCATCCTGGCAGGCCTGGGCGGCCAGACGGGATTGACCTTGGCCATGCAGTTGGACAAAGAGGGCTTCCTCAAGGCCAACAATGTGCGTCTGCTGGGCACCGACGCCGCCGCCATCTCCAAAGCGGAGGACCGGGAGCTGTTCAAGGAGGCCATGGCTGAGATCGGTCAGCCCTGCATTGCCTCCGACATCGCCGAGACGGTGGAGCGTGCCCTGGAGGTGGCTGGTGAGATCGGCTATCCCGTCATCGTCCGTCCCGCCTTCACCCTGGGCGGCGAGGGCGGCGGCGCGGCTAAAAACGCCGAGGAGCTGAAGGTCATCGCCCAGACCGGCCTGGATGCCTCCCCCATTACCCAGATCCTGGTGGAGAAGGCCATCTTCGGCTGGAAGGAGATCGAGTTTGAGACCATGCGGGACGGCATCGGCAACGTCATCGCCGTCTGCTCCATGGAAAACCTGGACCCCGTGGGCGTCCACACCGGCGACTCCATCGTGGTGGCCCCCGCTCAGACCCTGGCGGACAAGGAGTATCAGATGCTCCGCAAGGCCGCCCTGGATATTATCACCCACCTGGGCGTGGTGGGCGGATGCAACTGCCAGCTCGCCCTGAATCCCGAGAGCATGGAGTACGCCGTCATTGAGGTGAACCCCCGTGTTTCCCGCTCTTCCGCCCTGGCCTCTAAGGCCACCGGCTATCCCATCGCCAAAATCACCACCAAGATCGCCCTGGGCTACACCCTGGACGAGATCAAAAACGACATCACAGGCAAGACCTGCGCCTGCTTCGAGCCCGCCGTCGACTACATCGTGGTGAAGATGCCCAAGTGGCCCTTCGACAAGTTTGCCGACGCCTCCCGCACCCTGGGCACCAAGATGAAGGCCACCGGTGAGGTCATGTCCATCGCGCCCAGCTTCGAGATGGGCATCATGAAGGCTGTCCGCGGCTGCGAGATCGGTATGGACACCCTCAACGCCAAAAGGGATGACCAGGATACCACCCCCATTGAAGAGCGGCTGGCCCGGGTGGACGACAAGCGCCTGTTCACGGTGTTCGAGGCACTGAAGTCCGGCGTCAGTGTGGACACCATTCACGCCATCACCATGATCGACCGCTGGTTCCTCTGCCACATCAAGAACCTGGCGGACTTTGAGAGAAAGCTGGAAAAGGAGGGCCTCACCGAAGGGCTGTATGAACAGGGCAAGCGGTACGGCTATACCGACAGCGCCCTTATGCGCCTGAGCGGCTCCGGGAGCCTGCCCGGCGAAAGCAGAAAAGCCGTGTACAAAATGGTGGATACCTGCGCCGCCGAGTTCGATGCCGAGACCCCCTATTTCTACTCCACCTTCGACCAGTACTGCGAGGCCCGCACCTTCCCCAGAAGCGGAAAGCCCGTCATCATGGTCCTGGGCTCCGGCCCCATCCGCATCGGCCAGGGCATTGAGTTCGACTACTCCTCCGTCCATTGTGTCTGGACCCTGAAGGAGATGGGCTACGAGGTGGTCATTGTCAACAACAACCCTGAGACCGTTTCCACCGACTACGATACCGCTGACCGGCTGTATTTCGAGCCCCTGTGCCCCGAGGATGTGATGCACATCATCGACGTGGAAAAGCCCATCGGCGTGGTGGTGGCCTTCGGCGGCCAGACGGCCATCAAGCTCACCAAATTCCTGGACAGCCAGGGCATTCTCATCCTGGGTACCTCCGCCGAGTCCATCGACATGGCCGAGGACCGGGAGCGCTTCGACGAGCTGCTGGAGCGCTACAGCATCAAGCGCCCCAAGGGCTGCGGCGTCACAGGCCTGGAAAGCGCCCTGGAGGCAGCCAATACCCTGGGCTATCCCGTCCTTCTGCGGCCCAGCTATGTCATCGGCGGCCAGAACATGGTCATCGCCCATAATGACGGGGAGGTCCGCCGCTACATGGAGGTCATCCTCTCCGGCAAGATCGAAAATCCCGTCCTGGTGGACCAGTACCTCCAGGGCCGGGAGCTGGAGGTGGACGTCATCTCCGACGGTGTGGACGTGCTGATTCCCGGCGTCATGCAGCACATTGAGCGCACCGGCGTCCACAGCGGCGACTCCATCGCCGTCTACCCCCACTTCTCCATCGGCGACAAGATGCTCAAGACCATCATCGACTGCTCCGAGAAGCTGGCCCTGTCCCTGGGCACCCGAGGCCTGATTAATATCCAGTACCTCATCTACCAGGGTGAGCTGTACGTCATCGAGGTCAATCCCCGGGCCTCCCGTACCGTGCCCTATATCTCCAAAGTCACGGGCGTTCCCATGGTGGACCTGGCTACCCGGGTGATGCTGGGCCAGCCCCTTAAGTCCCTGGGCTTCGGCACGGGCCTTTATAAGCAGCCCCCTTACGTTGCCGTGAAGGTGCCCGTGTTCTCCTTCCAGAAGATCACTGATGCCAACGCCGCCCTTTCCCCGGAGATGAAGTCCACCGGCGAGGTGCTGGGACTTGGCAAAAATATGCAGGAGGCCCTCTTCAAGGGTCTGGTTTCCGCTGGTTATAAGGTGGAAAAGGCCCAGCGGGGCGGCGTTTTGATCTCCGTCAACCACCGGGACCAGCCTGAGGTGGTTGGCATCGCCCGCCGTCTGGACGATATGGGCTTCAAGCTCTATGCCACCGACGGTACCGCCCGTGAGATCGCCCACCTGGGCACTGATGTGGAAATTGTGGGCAAGCTGGGCCAGGACAGCCGGGTGTTCCAGCTCCTGGAGGACGGCAGCATCGACTATGTCATCCTCACCGGCTCCATGGAGCCGGAGTACATCAAGGATTTCATCCGCCTGAACCACCGCTGCGTCCAGTTGGGCATCCCCTGCCTGACCTCTCTGGACACCGCCAGCGCCCTGACGGATATCCTGGCCTCCCGCTACACCCAGAAGAACACAGAGCTCATCGACATCTGCCACCTGCGCGAAGAGCGCCAGAAGATCCGCTTCGCCAAAATGGAGACCTGCGGCAACGACTACATCTTCCTGGAGAACTTCGAGGGGGAGATTACCTGCCCCGAGTCCCTGTGCGTGTCTTTGTGCGACCGCCACTATGGTGTGGGCGCTGACGGCATCGTACTGATGGAGAAGTCCGAAGTGGCCGACGCCAAGATCAAAATGTACAACGCCGATGGCTCCGAAGGCGCCATGGCCGGCAACGCCCTGCGCTGCATGGGCAAATACCTCTACGACAACGGCATCGTGGACAAGGACGTCCTGACCATTGAGACGGACAAGGGCATCAAGACTGTGAAGCTGTACATCCTGGGAGGAAAGGCCACCTCCGCCACCGTGGATATGGGCTACGCCACCCTGGATACCACCGCTCTGGGACTGAATCTGCCCCAGGCCACCGTTGTGGATTATCCCGTGGAGGTGGACGGCGCCAGCTACAACATCACCTGTGTGGATATGGGCAACCCCCACTGCGTGGTGTTCTGTGACCGGGTGGACCGGGTGGATGTAGCGGGCATCGGTCCCAAATTTGAGCACGCCCAGTACTTCCCTGACCGCATCAACACCGAGTTTATCCGCGTGGTCAACCCCACCACCATCAAGATGCGTGTGTGGGAGCGGGGCAGCGGCGAGACCATGGCCTGCGGTACCGGCGCCTGCGCGGCAGTGGTGGCAGCTACAGCCAACGGCCTTTGTGCCAAGGGCAGCGACGTCACTGTAAAGGTGCGGGGCGGCGACCTGCTGGTTAACTATACGGATGAGCGCATCACCCTTACCGGTGACGCCAAGCTGGTCTACACCGGCGAGACGGAGTATTGAGCCATCCTGTCGATCCCCGGCGATTTTGAATCGCCGGGGACTTTTTATGCAAATTCGGAAAAATTACGCAAAAAAGGAAAAGAAGAGACTTCCTATTTTTACGAAGATATGGTATAATTTAAGAGTTAAATGAGATACGTGCCTGCCAGGCGGCAAAATTGATGAAATTTTGAAAGGCGTCCTCTGCAAAACAGAAACGGCACCCACCGGAGGGAACCATGGAAGAAAAAAAGAAATTCACGTTCCCTAAAATCGGGATGCGAAATATCAAAACGGCCATAGCCGCGGCACTGTGTGCTTTTGTGTACTATTTCCTTGGCCGCTCCCCCGCCTTTGCCTGCATCGGCGCCATCTTCGGTATGGGCAGTGACCTGGCCAGTTCGAAGCAGCACGGCGGCAACCGCCTCTTCGGCACCCTGATCGGCGGCCTTCTGGGCATGGTTCTCTTTCGGATCTATCTCATTTTCCACCCTGACGGAGGGGACTCGCTGCTGCTGGTGCTGTTGACCTTCCTGGGGGTGGTGGTCCTTATCTGGCTGTGCCAGGTGTTCTGGGTGGGGGGCGTCCAGCCCGGAGGCGTGGTTCTGTGTATTATTTTGTTCAACACCCCCGTGGAATCCTATGTCAGCTACGCCCTGAACCGTATTTTCGATACCGCCGTGGGCGTGGTGGCGGCCCTGCTGGTGAACAGTATGTTTCCCGGCGGCTTTACCTTTCAGTTTTTGGACCAGAGCTTCCACCGCCGGAAGCCGGAGGAAGAGCCGGAAGAGGCAAGAGAATAAAAAAAGAGCTGCCTGCAGGCAGCTCTTTTTTATTCCGGGATCAAAATGGCGTCGCCGGTGTAGTGGTCCGGAAGCTGGCGGAATTGGGGGAGGAAGGAAGTCACGGCCTCCGCCAGGGAGTCGGCCTCCGCCCCGGTTTCCACTGGGGCGGTGATGGCGTCGGCATATTTGGCGGCGGTAGCCAGCGTCAGCCCGCCGGGCTCCACACCGCTGAGGATGCCGGCGGAAGTCATCTCCACGGTGAGCTTTACATGATAAGGCTCCAGAGTCTCCCGCATCTGGCGGAGGAAGACCGCGAAATTTTCATCCAGGGGCGTTTCGCCATAGGCGATTTTGTCCAGCTTTCCCTCTGTGGGGTAGCTGACGGAGGTAAGGATGATCTCGTCGAAGCCCAACTGGGCACACTGGGCGGCAAGGGAGCAGAGGTAGGTTCGGGCGGCCTCCTTACCGGGGTCCAGCCACTGGTGGTTGTTGCCGTCGTAGAAGATATAGCCGCCGGTGTTTTTCAGGCCCTGCCCCTCCACGTCGCTGTTGGCGGCCTTGGGGTCGGCGAAGCAGGCGATGCGGGCGGCAGCGTGCTGACTGCCCTCCAGAACGGCGGCGATGGCCTGGGCCGTCTCATCCCCGGCCTCCACAGCGTCATTTGCGGCGGTGGGGAAGTAGACGCGGCCGCTGTCGTCCTTCAAGGTCAAAACCGCGCCGGTGCAGGTGCTTCCCATCGCTGTCAGAAGGCTTTGGGCATCCTCAGCTGTAAGAACGGGGGCGGGGGCCAGGAAGGAGATGGTAGGCGCTTCCGGCTGGGAGTCCTCTTCAATGGTCAGCCCCGCCGGGGGCGGTGTGTGCTCTGCCTGGGCACTCTCGCTGCTCTGGGGCAGCAGAAAGTGGGGGGTGCCGGTCTCGTCATAGACCAGATAGCGCTGCAGCCCCAGAAACAGCAGTGAAGAGAGAATCACCAGCACCAGCACAATGGCAAGGAATATTTTCCATTTTGGGGTTCTGCCCCGGTAGTTGCGGTATCCATATCCCGCCATATATCCACCTCCTTGTGGTCAGGTCAGGGAAAAGGTCAGCCTTCCAGCGCCATAATCTTATCCACCCGGCGCTGGTGGCGGCCGCCCTCAAATTCGGTGGAAAGGAAGACCTCCACCATGCGCTGGGCCATGTTGGGGCCGGTGAAGCCCGCGCCGATGGCCATCATGTTGGCATTGTTGTGGCGGCGGGTCAGCTCGGCCTCCAGGGCGTCGGCGCAGTGGGCACAGCGGATGCCCTTGATCTTGTTGGCGGCGATGGAGATGCCGATGCCGGTGGTGCACACCACGATGCCCATGTCGCACTTGCCCTCGGCCACGGCCCGGGCGGCGGGGGCGCCGAAGTCGGGATAGTCGCAGCTTTCCGTGCTGTTGCAGCCAAAGTCCTCGTAGGTATGGCCAAGAGCGGTGAGCCAGCCTTTGATGTCTTCTTTCAGAGCGTAGCCGCCGTGATCGGAACCCAGAGCGATTTTCATAGTGTCGTTCTCCCTTTTGTATAGATTTGGTGGCCGGAGCCCGGCCTGTTATAACTTATGCCAAATGGGCTGCATCTTTTCAAAGGTGCAGAATTTTGTGAAGCCGCATTGTTTCAAAAGCTCCCGCCGTTCCCGGATGAAGCAGCCCACCTGGGCTGGGACATGGGCATCGGAGCCTATGGTGATGATCTCGCCGCCCAGCTCCCGGTACATCTTCAGCCAGGGGGCCCCGGGCAGGGGATCGTTGCCCCGGTTGGTGTTCAGCTCCAGGCCGCGGCCTTTGGTGATGAGGCTGCGAAGGATCTGCTCCACTTCCTTTTCGTATCCGTCAAAGGTCAGATGGAAGCCACGCAGCTCGTTAAGGTAGCGCAGGGGCAGCGTCAGGTGGCCCAGGACGGAGAAGGGACCGTCCCACTCCGTAAGGCGCCGTACCTGCTCCAGATAGTCCCGGATGCCCGCATGGGCCTCCTCCTCGTCCCTGGGCTGGAAATTATAGAGGTCCATGTCCCCCATGGCAGAGGAGAGCATATGGATGGAGCCGATGACAAAGTCCAGGCCGGGACAGCCCTCCAGGAGCTTTTCCGTGTGGGCAAAGTCCTGAACGGCGTCTCCCAGCTCGATGCCCAGGCGAAGAGTCATCCTGTCCCCCATTTCCGCCCGGGCCTCCTGAAATTCCCGGGAGAGGGCCCCCCAGTCGTAGGGTAGGGGGCGCAGGACCCCAGTGCCCCAGGAGATGGGCTCCACATGATCGGTGAAGCAGATCTCGTGGAGCCCGGCCTGATAGGCCGCCTTGGCCATCTCCGCCATGGAGGCCCTGCCATCGGGGGAAAGCCGGGAATGGGTGTGGTAGTCCGCAAGATACATGGGAGCGGCTCCCTTCTTACTTTTTAAACTTCTTGAAGAATTTCTTCCGGTCTTCGTAATTGTTGTCACCGCAGGCGTCGGCAAACTTCTTCAGAGCTTCCTTCTGCTCCCGGTTCAGGTTGCGGGGCGTTTCGATATACACGGTGACATACTGGTCGCCCCGGCCCCGGCCGTTGATGGAGGGGATGCCCTTGCCCTTGAGACGGAAGGTGGTGCCGGACTGGGTGCCCTCGGGCAGGTCATATTTTACCTTGCCGTCAATGGTGGGGATTTCCAGCTCAGCGCCCAGAACCGCCTGGGCGAAGGTGATGGGGGCGTCACAAAGGACGGAGGTGCCTTCCCGGCGGAAGAGCTCATGGGGCCGGACGGTGATGGTGATGAGCAGGTCACCCGCGCCGCCGCCGTTCTTGCCGGCGTGGCCCTGGCCCCGGATGGAGATGGTCTGGCCGTTGTCGATGCCGGCGGGAATGGTGGCCTGGATGGTACGGCGCCTGCGCTCCACACCGGCGCCCTTGCAGTCCGGGCAAGGCTGGTGGATGATGCGCCCCTTGCCGCCGCACTTGGGGCAGGGGGAGGAGGTGGCGAAGACGCCCATAGGGGTCTGGCGGCGCACCTGGACGGTACCGGTGCCGTGGCACTGGTCGCAGACCTCCGGCGTGGTGCCGGGGGCGCAGCCGCTGCCGTGGCAGGTGCCGCACTGCTCCAAACGCTCCACGGTGACGGCCTTCTCGCAGCCAAAGGCCGCCTCCTCAAAGCTGATGGTGAGCCCCAGGCGGATGCTCTCGCCCCGCTGGGGGGCGTTGGGGTTGGCACGGCGGGTGCCGCCGCCGAAACCGCCGCCGAAGAAGCTGCCGAAAATATCACCCAGGTCGCCGAAATCGAAGTTGCCGTCAAATCCGCCGTAGCCGCCCGCGCCGAAGTTGGGATCGACGCCCGCGTGGCCGAATTGGTCGTAACGGGCTTTCTTATCCGGGTCGGAGAGGACTTCGTAGGCCTCGTTTACTTCCTTGAAGCGGCTCTCCGCCGCCGCGTCACCGGGATGCAGGTCCGGGTGGTTCTCCTTGGCCAGCCGCCGGTAAGCCTTCTTGATCTCGTCGGCGGAAGCGCCCTTGGAGATTCCCAGCACCTCATAATAATCTCGTTTCTGTTCTGCCATATCTCAAATTCCTCATTTCCGAAAACGCACCATAAGGGACAGGGGTATCCACCTGTCCCTTATGGAAAAGAGGGGGCTTACTTGTTGTCGTCATCCACGACCTTGTAATCGGCGTCGTAGTACTCCTGGCCTCCCTGGGCACCTGCGGCGCCCTGTGCGCCGGCACCGCCCTGAGCATCCTGGGGGTTGGCCTGCTGGTAGAGCTTCTCGCTGACGGCATAGAAGGCCTGGGTCAGCTCCTCGGTGGCGGCCTTGATGGCGGCGGTATCCTGACCCTTCAGGGTTTCCTTCAGCTTATCGACACAGGACTGGACCTTGGCCTTCTCATCGGCAGGGATCTTGTCGCCCATCTCAGAGAGGGTCTTTTCGCTCTGGTAGACCATCTGGTCGGCCTGGTTGCGGACCTC
>JAEDEN010000156.1 GCA_016293265.1 Oscillospiraceae bacterium
GAGCGCGCTGTGACTTTTGAAAAAAGTCGGAGCAAGCGATATAAAGCTTGCTCCGACGTGGAGCGGATAACGGGAGTCGAACCCGCCTATGCAGCTTGGGAAGCTGCCGTTCTACCGATGAACTATATCCGCAAATTTGAAGTTATTATAGCAGACTTCTTTTGAAATTGCAACACGAAAAATGTCGTTCCCCCGGTGTGATTGAAAAAACGGGCCAGGCATAACCTTGGCCCACGGTTCATAGAGTGAACCAAAAGGGGGAATCGCCATGAAAAAGATGTTGGCGGCACTTTGCACCGTTTTGATCCTTGGGGGAACAGCCGGGGCGGTGGAGGTGAGCGCGCCCAGCGCCATCCTGATGGAGAAGGAGACCGGCGCTATTTTGTACGCCAAGGATGAGCATACCCAGCGGGAACCCGCCAGCGTCACCAAGGTCATGACACTGCTTTTGACCATGGAGGCCATTGACGCCGGGCAGCTTTCCTATGATACCGTCATCACCGCCTCTGCCCATGCCTGCTCCATGGGAGGCAGCCAGATCTGGCTGAAGGAAAACGAGCAGATGACCGTTCATGAGATGCTTAAGGCCGTTTGCGTGGTTTCCGCCAACGATTGCTCCGTGGCCCTTGCGGAGGCCATCGCCGGCAGTGAGGAGGCCTTTGTGGAACGCATGAACGCCCGCGCCGCGGAGCTTGGCATGAAGGACACCCATTTTTGCAACGCCACCGGCCTTCCCGCGGAGGGACACGTTACCTCCGCCTATGATATTGCGATCATGAGCCGGGAGCTGATCCTGAACCATCCGGACATCCGGCAGTACACCACCATTTGGATGGACTCCCTGCGAAACGGCGAAAGCCAACTGGTGAATACCAACAAGCTCATCCGCTTTTACGAGGGGGCCACCGGCCTTAAGACCGGCTCCACGGACAACGCCCGCTACTGCCTTTCCGCCACAGCGGAGCGGGAGGGTATGGAGCTGGTGGCGGTCATTTTGAAAGGGGAGACCTCCGCCCAGCGCTTTGAGGATGCCAAGGCCCTCCTCTCCTACGGGTTTTCCACCTATACGCTGAAAAAGGTGACGCCTGAAACGCCCTTTGCGCCTATTCCCGTGGAGCTGGGCGTGCAGGAGACCTGCCAGCCGGTGCTGGGGGAGGGAGCCACCCTCCTGCTGGAAAAGGCACGGGCGGGGAAGCTGGAACAGAAGGTGGAGATCATCTCCCGGCTCACCGCTCCCGTGGCGGCGGGAGAGCTGCTGGGTACCATGACCGTGACGGCAGGGGAGGAGGTTGTGGCGTCTATCCCCATCGTGGCGGGAGAGGAGATCGGGCGGCTGACCTTCGGGCAGGTACTGCGGAAGGTGCTAAAAACGGCGCTGCTGGCCGGCTGAGGACCGCACTATATTATGGGGACCCGCCTGAGGGAGGAGCCCCTTATGGAAAACGTCACATCTTGTGACGTTTTTCTCTTGCTGTTGCAGTTAGAAAATGGTAAGATGAAAATGGTAATTGATATATCTGAGTCCATTCCCATTTACCAATGAATGAAAGGACGGTACATATTATGTTGGACGTAAAACTCTTTGAGATGCAGAGCTTCCTGCCCCTGCCCTATGAGGAGGCTTTGGCTCCCCGTCTGAAGATAGCACAGGATAAGCTCCAGACCGGCACCGGCAAGGGCGGCGACTTCACCGGCTGGGTCCATCTGCCTGAAAATTACGATAAGGAGGAGTTTGCCCGCATCCAGGCTGCTGCAAAGCGCATTCAGGGCAACTCCCAGGCCCTGGTGGTCATCGGCATCGGCGGCTCCTATCTGGGGGCCCGGGGCGTTATCGACTGCCTGTGCTCTCCCAACTATAACCTGAAGAAGAAGGATACCCCCAATATTTACTTCATAGGCAACGGCCTGAGCGCCGACGCCATGAAGGAGGTCATGGACCTCATTGACGGTGTTGACTTCTCTGTGAACGTTATCTCCAAGTCCGGCACCACCACCGAGCCTGCCGTGGCTTTCCGCTTCTTCCGCGAGCTGCTGGAGAAGAAGTACGGC
>JAEDEN010000157.1 GCA_016293265.1 Oscillospiraceae bacterium
TGCCCAATGCGCTGTTGGCGTGAGAAATAAGGAGACAAAGCTATGACAAATGAAGCACTCACCCTCAAATGCAGGCAGCTGCGCAGAGACATCATTAACATGACGGCTGACGCGGCTTCCGGCCATCCCGGCGGCTCTCTGTCCATCGTGGAAATGCTGGCCTGCCTGTACTACAACACCATGAACATTGATCCCGCCAACCCCCGTTGGGAGGATCGGGACCGGTTCGTTCTTTCCAAGGGCCATTCCGCCCCGGCGCTTTATGCGGTGCTGGCTGACAAGGGCTTCTTCCCCCGGGAGGAGCTGAAGAACTTCCGCCAGCTGCACAGCATTCTCCAGGGCCATCCCGACGCCAAGAAGTGCCCCGGTGTGGACGCTTCCACCGGCTCTCTGGGGCAGGGCATTTCCATCGCCGTGGGCATGGCCATCGGCGCAAAGCTGGCCGGCAAGTCCCTCCAGGTCTACACCATCTGCGGCGACGGCGAGCTGCAGGAGGGTCTGGTCTGGGAGGCCTCCATGGCCGCCGCCAACTATAAGCTGGATAACCTCACCGTCTTTGTGGACAACAACGGCCTGCAGATCGACGGCACCAATGACCAGGTCATGTCCCTGGGCGATCTGAACGCCAAGTTCACTTCCTTCGGCTATCAGGTCGTTGAGGTGGCAGACGGCAACGATCTGGAGCAGGTTCAGGCCGCTCTGGATGTGAAGCACGAAACTGGCAAGCCCAAGCTGATCCTTTGCCACACGGTGAAGGGCAAGGGCGTCTCCTTTATGGAGAATCAGGTTGGCTGGCACGGCAAGGCCCCCAACGCGCAGGAGCGCGAGCAGGCCCTTGCAGAATTGGAGGGTTGATATGAGCGAGAAGAAAGCAATACGCGTGGCCTACGGCGAAGCCCTGGCCGCTCTGGGTGAAGAAAACGAGAAAGTTGTGGTCCTGGATGCCGACCTGGCCCACGCCACCATGACCGCCACCTTTGCCAACAAGTTCCCCCAGCGCTTCTTCAACGCCGGCATTGCCGAGGCCAACATGATCGACATGGCCGCCGGCCTGTCCACCATGGGCTTTATCCCCTTTGCCAGCACCTTTGCCGTCTTTGCCGGCCGCTGCTTTGACCAGATCCGCAACGGCGTCTGCTACCCCGGCTTCAATGTGAAGTTCGGCATGACCCACGCCGGCATCACCCTGGGTGAGGACGGCGGCAGCCACCAGGCCATTGAGGATGTGGCCCTGATGCGCTCCATCCCCGGCATGACCATCATCGTCCCCTGCGACGCCAAGGAGACCTGGCGCGCCGTCAAGGCCGCCGCTGAGATTCAGGGCCCGGTGTATCTGCGTCTGGCCCGTCTCCCCTCCCCCATCTTTGAGGAGGAAATGCCCTTTGAAGTGGGCAAGGCCAACACCCTGCGGGAAGGCACGGATGTGGCTGTCATCACCTGCGGCATCATGGTGGATGAATGTCTCCAGGCCGCAGAGCAGCTTGCCGCCAAGGGCATCAGCGCCGCCGTCATCAATATGCACACCATCAAGCCCCTGGACGAGGAGGCCGTTCTGCGCTTCGCTTCCTCCTGCGGCGCCATTGTCACCGTGGAGGAGCACTCCGTTATCGGCGGCCTGGGCGACGCGGTGGGCGATGTGCTGCTGCGCAACCGCTGCGCCATCCCCTTTGAGAAGATCGGCGTGCAGGACCGCTTCGGCCAGTCCGGCAAGCCCGATGACGTGCTGGCGGAGTATGGCCTGGATGTGGCCTCCATTGCCGCCCGTATTGAAAAATTTGCTGCAAGCAAGTAAAGGAAGGCAAACAAGATGAAAATTGCTCTGATTAACGAGAACAGCCAGGCTGCCAAGAACGCCCAGATCGAGGCCTCTCTCCGGAAGGTTGTGGAGCCCATGGGTCACACCGTGTACAATTACGGTATGTACAGCGCTTCTGACGATGTCTCTCTCACCTATGTCCAGGCCGGCATCCTGGCCGCCATTCTGCTCAACAGCGGCGCTGCCGACTATGTCATCACCGGCTGCGGCACCGGCGAGGG
>JAEDEN010000158.1 GCA_016293265.1 Oscillospiraceae bacterium
TCGTTGATGACCTTGGTCATGGGGGCCAGGCAGTTGGTGGTGCAGGAGGCGTTGGAGACGATGTTCATGTCGGGGGTGTAGTTCTTGTGGTTGACGCCCATGACAAAGGTGGGAGTCACGTTGTCCTTGGAGGGGGCGGAGATGATTACCTTTTTGGCGCCGCCCGCAAGATGGACGGAGGCCTTTTCCGTGGTGTTGTAAGCGCCGGTGGATTCAATGATGTACTCCGCGCCGCAGTCGTCCCAGGGGATCTGGGAGGCGTCGCTCTCGCTGTAAACGCGGATGCGCTTGCCGTTGATGATGAGGTGGCGCTCGTCGTGGGTCACCATGCCGGTGAAGGTGCGGAACACGGAGTCGTACTTGACCTGATAGACCATGTAGTCCAGGTCGGCGTTGCGCAGGTTGATGCCGCAGATCTGATAGGTGCTGGAGCCCCGCTCCACCATGCAGCGCAGTGCCACTCTGCCGATACGACCGAAGCCGTTAATGCCGATTTTGATTGCCATACCCTTATCCTCCGACGTTTCATCATAATAATATAGTAAGCAGCCGTTTTTTGGCCGTACGTCTATTGTAACATGGTTTTCCGAAATGTTAACAGGAATTGCGTAAATTTTTTCATTACTTTTTCTGATGTCTGACATCACCGCCATAGGCAGGATGCATTTTCGCCGAAAAGCAGGCGCGATTCCGCCAGGGAGTTACATTTTTCGACAGGATTCGACAAAACCCTTGTCTTTCCGGCGCTTTTTTGCTATCCTAATGGCGAAAGAGGCAGTGTTTTCCTTGGTTTGGGAAAGCAAATGCGCAAATGATACGGTTGGGATTCCTGCCCGCTTCCGGCGGACAGGGGCGGGGCCGTTCCCCACTGCCGGCGCCCGGGCGCCTGAAAGGAGCTTTTCATGGAGAAGGAACAGCTATCTTCCCTGTTTCCACAGATCGCCCTGCAGATGCGCTGCGCGCTGAGCAATCTCCATATGGCCGTCGCTTCCCTGGTTCCAGCGGAGGCGCGGGAACAGAACCA
The DNA here is from genome assembly GCA_016293265.1 of Oscillospiraceae bacterium. Taxonomy (GTDB): domain Bacteria; phylum Bacillota; class Clostridia; order Oscillospirales; family Oscillospiraceae; genus Oscillibacter. The sequence goes on from JAEDEN010000158.1 coordinate 1,025, forward strand.
GGCGCTGGATGAACGGGCTGCCGTATTGGACCAGAGCTTTTATCAGCTTTTGCGGCTGGTCAACCATCTTTCCGCCGCCATGTATCTGACGAACAGTGAACCGCTGTCTCTGCACAACCGGGATATCGGCGACATGGTGGGGGAGCTTTGCACCCAGGCGGCGTCGCTGGCGCCCTTCCGGGGCATCAGCTTCCGCTTTGAGAATATGCTGGGCCATCACATCTGCGCCATGGCGCCGGACGCGCTGGAGCAGTTGGTCTACAATCTCCTCTCCAACGCGTTTAAATTCACGCCCCGCGGCGGCAGCGTTGCCGTGACGCTGCAGCAAAAGGGCAAACAGATCCTCCTGACGGTGTCCGATACCGGCTGCGGTATTCCGCCGGAGCAGATGGACCACCTGTTTGGAAGTTATCTTTATCCCGATCCCATGCGGCCGCTGCCTCATGGCCTGGGCCTGGGGCTTCCGCTGTGCCGCCGCTTTGCGGAAGGGCAGGGGGGCGCCCTGCTGGCCCGCTCCACCCCCGGCGAGGGCAGCGTGTTTACCCTCTCCTTGCCGGACCGGTTGGTGGAGGAGCCCCTCAGCGATTTTCACGTGGACTATTCCGGCGGCTTCAGCCGCCCGCTTCTGGGCCTTGCAGACGCTTTGCCAGCCAAAGCTTTCCGCGTGAGGGAGCAGGAGTGAGGAGCGCCGGGCAGTCCCTTTTTGCGCCGGCGCCTATCTGTCGCTGGGGAACCAGCCGTCCTGAAAGATCATGTCGTCGATATCTCCCATCCTGTTGATCATGTTCTCTTCCTCCTTTTTGGTCTTTGGTCAGTATATGCATCCGGGAGGGAGAAGTTGCTCGAAGCGTGGCGGCGAAAGCGGTCGAAGGAAAAAAATATGTTTTTTGCCCGGCGGGGTTGACATTTGGGCGGGGATATGGTATTTTAATAGATGCCGACAAGCTGCCGGTGTGGTGGAATGGTAGACACAGGAGACTTAAAATCTCCCGGTAGC
>JAEDEN010000058.1 GCA_016293265.1 Oscillospiraceae bacterium
AACCCTCACATACAGAGTCAGAGTCTGCTGTGCTACCTTTACACAAACCCGCTATTTATTTGCTGTTCAAACGGAACAAAATTTATTATACAGATTCTTGGCGAAATGTCAATAGGCTTTTTCAAAAACTTTAAAAAACTCTAAAAAAGATTTGGAGGACGGAACCGCTCCGCCCTCCGGGCTGTCAGGTGTCGATGAACGCCGCCGCGGCGTAGCCGATGAGGTCCCCGTAATGGACGGTGTACCACCCCTGCCACTCGCCGTAGACCGTGACGCGGGCGCCGTTGGGCATATTGGCAAGGACCGGCGCACTGTGGTCCGGCCGCTGGCGCAGGTTCAGCGTGCCGTAGTTCACCCGCACCGTGCCCGCCGCCGGCTCCATGGGATAGGCGAAAGGCAGGCCGAAGTACTCCGTCACCGCCCGCACAAGCTGCTGGGCGATGGCGTCGGTGTGGGTTTCGATCCACTGCGCATCGGCGTAGTTGTCGTGGTAGCCGATCTCCGCCAGCACCGCCGGTGCACGGGAGAGCCGTACCTCTCCCAGCGTGGTGGTGGAGCGGGTGGTGACTTTGTCCGGAAGGGGATAAATCTCCCGCAGGGCGTCCGCCACCAGCTCCGCAAAGCGCCTTCCCTGGTAGCTGGAGGGATAGTAAAAGGCGATGATGCCCCGCTCCTCTCCGTAGCGCCCCTCCGGCGCAGCGTTGGAGTGGATGGCCAGATACAGGTCGTAGTCACCACTGTTGGCCTCACGGATGGAGGAACCCGCCGTCATCTCCGGACGGTTGCGGGTAAAGCGGATGCCGTTTGCCATTAAGTAAGGCTCCATGGCGTCGGCGATAAGGTTCATGTTGTATTCCTCGCTGCCGCTGCCGGTGACATATTGGTTCCACTCCTGAGTGGAGGGGCTGAGATACAATGTGGGCACAGTTGATTCCCCCTTTTATTTCAGCATATGGAAATCTCCGCAAAAGTGTGATACACTATGCCCATACACGCAAAACCGCAAGGGAGGTCATCCTGATATGAATCAACAGCGCCCGTACCCCTCCGCCACCGTTACGTCCAAGGCGGCCGCAGCCATCCGCCGCGGCCACCCCTGGGTCTACGATACGGAGATCGTGCATCGGGAGGGCACCGCGGAAAACGGAGGCCTGATAGACGTGCTGGGCCAAAAGGGCCAGTACCTGGGCACCGGCTTCCTCTCCGAGCACTCCAAGATCCGCGTCCGCCTCATTTCCCGCAACGCCAACGACCGCTTTGACGATGCCTTCTGGGACCGCAAGCTCCGCTGGGCCTGGGACTACCGCAAGTCCGTCATGGACGCGGCGGACCTGGACTGCTGCCGCATCGTCTTTGGCGAGGCGGACGCCTTCCCGGGACTGACGGTGGACAAGTTCCACGACCTTTTGAGCATCCAGGTCCTCTCCTGCGGCATGGAGGCCATCAAGGGAAGGCTCATCCCCATGCTGGTGGACATCCTCCGCGCCGACGGCCAGACGATCCGCGGCGTTTACGAGCGCAATGATGTGGCCCTGCGGGAGAAGGAAGGCCTGCCCCAGTACAAGGCCTGGTTCCCCCTGGCAGGCGAGCCGGTGCCGGAAAGTCCTCTGACGGAGATCACGGAAAACGGCGTAAAGTACCTGGTGGACGTGGAAAACGGCCAAAAAACCGGATTTTTCCTGGATCAGAAGTACAACCGCCGCGCCGTTGCCCGCCTGGCCCGGGGCAAAACGGTGCTGGACTGCTTCACCCACACCGGTTCCTTCGCTCTCAACGCCGCCATGGGCGGGGCGGAGCACGTGACGGCGGTGGATGTCTCCGAGGCCGCCGTGGAGATGGCCCGGGCCAACGCCGCGCGCAACGGCCTGGAGGGAACGGTGGACTGCATCGCCGCCAATGTCTTTGACCTGCTGCCCCAGCTGGAAAAGGAGCCGAAAAAATACGATTTCATCATTCTGGATCCGCCGGCCTTCACCAAGTCCCGCAAGACCGTGGTGAACGCCCTGGCCGGCTATAAGGAGATCAACTACCGTGCCATGCGCCTGCTGCCCCGGGGCGGCTATCTTGCCACCTGCTCCTGCTCCCATTTTGCTACGGAGGAGAAATTCATGGCCATGCTCCAGGACGCGGCGAAGGATGCCGGCGTTCAGCTCCGCCAGATCGAAGCCCGCCAGCAAAGCTGCGACCACCCCATTCTGTGGGGTGTGGAAGAGACCAATTACCTGAAATTCTACCTCTTCCAGGTGGTGTAGGAAAGGGCGTCAATGTCCCCTGTAAAGCGCAGAAACCGGGCGGAGAGCACCGCGTCCAGGGTGAAGGGGAACAGAAAGGCGTAGGTGACGGCCGGCGGGACGGCCGCGGCCAGACGGAGGACCCAGGGCTGCACCCACCACACCGCCGCGGCACTGAGAATGCCCCAGGCCAGGAAAAAGGGCAGGCACACCCGTCCCCGCAGGTTTCCCGGCTGGTCCCCGTAGTCCCAGAACCGGACGCCCAGGAAGGTCTCGTATCCCCAGTGGACGGCGTATTCCACCGCCGTGGCAGCAAGCCCACCCAGCAGGGGCAGCCAGAGGCTTTCCCGGATGCCCTCCGGCAGTGCCAGCACTGCCAGCATCCCCAGGCCGTACACCGGGCAAAGGGGAAAAAACAAAAAGCACCGCCGTACCCGGTGGGGACTGCGGACGGCGGCTGCGAAGGCCTTCTCCAGGAGAAAGCCAAGAAAGCTGTAGATCCAAAACTGCCATAAGACCATATCCTCACCTCGGGAAACAGTGTTCCGCACAGGCGGGGGAATTATGCTTCGGGGCCTTTGACGGGGATGGTGATAAAGCGCCTTCCGGTTGAAAAAACGGATGGGCGCCGCTATCATGAAGCAAAGGACTCTGCGAGATACCACGGAGGGAGCGCACTATGAAGACAATCGGATTGATCGGCGGTATGAGCTGGGAGAGCACAGCTACTTATTATCAGGTGATCAACACGGTGATCAAAAACCAGCTGGGTGGATTGCATTCTGCAAAGATTGTCCTGTACAGCGTTGATTTTTCTGAAATTGAAGCGTGCCAGGCAAAGGGAGACTGGGATAGAAGCGCGGACATTTTGTCGGCCGCGGCACAAAACCTGGAGAAGGCGGGAGCCGATTTTATTGTGATCTGTACAAACACGATGCATAAGGTCGCTCCCCAGATCCAGCAAAAAATAGGGATCCCGATCATCCATATAGCGGATGCCACAGCAGAAAAGCTGAAAGAGCAGGGGATTCATAAAGTGGCCCTGCTTGGAACAAAGTACACGATGCAGCAGGCCTTTTACAAAGAGAGGATCCGGCAAAGCGGCATTGAGGTGGTGATCCCCGGTGAAAACGATGTGGAGACCGTAAACCGGATCATCTATGATGAATTGTGCCTGGGGACGATCAAGGATAGCTCACGAAAAGAATACATTCGGATCATTGATTCCCTGAAAGGGCAGGGGGCCCAAGGGGTGATCCTGGGATGTACCGAGATCGGATTGCTGGTCAGCCAGGGCGACTCTCCCCTGCCTGTCTTTGATACGACGCAGATCCATGCCTGCAAGGCCGCCATGAAGGCGATTGAATGACCGGGATGGTGGGGCGGTTTCAGAAACAGCCCGTTCCTGGGGAAAACTGTGAGGAGGTACCGCCGTGGACGAACGCTGGGAAGCGCTGAAAAGAGAATGTATGGGCTGCCGGGGATGCGCCCTGGCCCAGACCCGCACCAACGTGGTCTTTGGGGACGGAGCCACCGACGCGGAGATCCTGCTCATCGGGGAGGGACCCGGCCAGCATGAGGACGAGGAGGGCATCCCCTTCGTGGGCCGGGCGGGCCAGCTCCTGGACGATATGCTGGAGATCATCGGCCTGGACCGCACCAAGGTGTATATCGCCAATATCGTCAAGTGCCGTCCCCCCCAGAACCGGGACCCCCTGGAGGTGGAGCAGACGGCCTGCATGGGCTTCCTCCGGCGCCAGACGGCGCTGCTGCGGCCCAAGATCATCGTCTGCCTGGGCCGTATTGCCGCCAAGGCCATCATTCAGGAGGATTTCAAGATCACCTCCCAGCATGGCCAGTGGTTCACCCGGGGCGGCGTCCAGATGACCGCCATCTACCACCCCGCGGCGCTGCTGCGGGACGAGAGCAAGCGGCCGGATACCTTTGTGGACCTCAAGTCCATCCAGGCAAAGGTGCGGGAGCTTTGCACCCATACAGAGGTATAAAGCGGGACTGCCCGCATACCAAAGAAAAAATGGAGGAGACCATGTTTACCGGATTTACCGACGCCACGGTGGATTTCATGTGGGGCATCCGCTTCAACAATGAAAAGACCTGGTTTGAAGCCCATAAGGACATCTATTTGAAGGAATTCTATCAGCCCATGAGGGAGTTGGGAGGCGAGATGTACGACTTTATCGCCGGAGAGCGCCCGGACTACGGCTTGATCTGCAAGGTCAGCCGCATCTACCGGGATGCCCGCCGCCTTCGGGGCCGGGGGCCCTACAAGGAGTGCCTGTGGTTTTCCGTGGAGCAGCCCTCTGACGCCTGGACCAGCAATCCCACCTTCTGGTTCGAGCTGGGACCGGAGTGGTGGACCTACGGTATGGGTTACTACCTGCCAAAGCCCGCCACCATGGCCAAGCTCCGCCGCCGCATCGACCGGGATCCCGGGACCATGGAGGCGCTGATGAAAAAGCTCCGGACCCAGGAGGAATTCCGCCTGGAGACCCAGGACTACAAAAAGCCCCGGAGCCAGGCGCCCTCCAAGCTGCTGGAACCCTGGTACCTGGCCAGGTCCTTCTCCTTCCTTCATACGGAAAAGCTGTCGGAGGAGCTGTTTTCCCGGGACATCGTGGAGCGGCTGAAAAAGGGCTATGCCTTTCTCCTGCCTTATTACGATTATTTCCTCACCCTGGAAGGGGAAGAACTGCTTTGATCTGCAAAAAATCTGCCCGGTCACGTTTCGTGACCGGGCAGATGCTGTTATGGGCCTTATTCCATGGAGATAATATAGTAGTAAACGGGCTGTCCGCCGGAGAGAACGGCCACCTCCGCGTCGGGGCAGACCCGGCAGAAGACCTGGGAGGCCTTCTGGGCGTCCTCCTCGCTGACGTCGGAGCCGAAGTATACGGAGATGAAGGAGGCTTCCCGCTCCCGGGCGTTGTCCGCCAGCTTTTCCAGCAGCACGTCAAGGCTGCCGTCGGTGCCGAAGAGCTTGCCCTCCTCCAGGGCCAGGTAGTCCCCCTCCTTGATCTCGAAGCCGTCGAAGTCGGAATCCCGGGCGGCGTAGGTGATCTGGGCGGTGGTGACGGTGGAGAGGCTGTCGGACATGGCGGCGGCGATGTCGTCGGCATTTTCAGCCTCAAAGTCCACATTCATCATGGCGGTGATGCCCTGGGGAACGGTCTTGGTGGGGATGACGATGACCCGCTTGTCCGTCAGCGCGTCGCACTGCTGGGCAGCCATGATGATGTTGCCGTTGTTGGGCAGGATGAACACGGTTTCGGCGGGGATCTTCTCCACCCCTGCCAGGATGCTTTCCGTGGAGGGGTTCATAGTCTGGCCGCCGGAGACCACATAATCCACGCCCAGGTCGCGGAACACGGCGGCAAGGCCATCTCCCGCGCAGACGGAGAGGAAGCCGAAGGGCTTTTCCGGCGGGGCGGGAGAGGCGTCCTCATGCTCCAGGTCGTCCACGCTCTGGACGTGCTTGCCGGCGGAGAGGTCCTCGTACTGGGTACGCATGTTTTCAATTTTGGCAAGCTCCAGCGTGCCGTATTTCTGGGCCTCAGTGAGGGCCTCGCCGGGGATGTTGGTGTGGACGTGGACCTTGAAGGCCTCGTCGTCCTCGCCGATCACCAGACTGTCGCCGATGCTGTTGAGGTATTCACGCAGCGGCTCCAGGGACTTTTCCACCGTCTTGCGCACGATGAACACGGTGTCGAAGGCGAAGGTGATCTCCTCGTTGGAAAAGACCTGGAAGTCGGCCTTCTCCTGCTTGGGGGCGTCCTCTTCTATCTCGGGCATGGGCTCGCCCCGCAGTTCGGCAAGCATACCCTCCAGAATCAGGAGGTAACCCTTGCCGCCGGCATCCACAACGCCGGCCTTCTTCAAAACGGGGTTCATGTCGGTGGTCTGGGCCAGGGCGTCGTAACCCTCCTTTAAGGCCTCCTCCAGGACCACCTCGATGTCGTGTTCCTCCGCGGCCGCTTCCACGGCCCGCTTGGCGGCCAGGCGGGAGACGGTGAGGACGGTGCCCTCGGCGGGCTTCATGACCGCCTTGTAGGCGGCGGAAACGCCCTCCTGCAGCGCGGCGGCGAAGGCGGCGGCGTCGGCGGTCTCGCAGCCCTTCAGGCTCTTGGAAAGACCCCGGAACAGCAGGGACAAAATGACGCCGGAGTTGCCCCGGGCGCCCCGGAGCAGGGCGGAGGCGGTGATGGAGGCCGCCTTGTCCACGGTGGCGGGCTCGGCCTTGCGCAGCTCCGCAACGGCGGCTGCGATGGTCATGGACATATTGGTGCCCGTGTCACCGTCAGGCACGGGGAACACGTTCAAGTCGTTGATGGCCTGCTTTTGGGCGGTGATGGCGGCGGCGCCGTGCAGGATCATCTGCTTGAAAAGGGCGCCGGTGATTTGATTGTTCATTCGTTTCGTTCCTCCCTCAAAGGGTCATGGAGTCAACGCACACATCCACGGCCTTGACGGTGACGCCGGTGTTCTTCGTCACCACATAGCGTACCTCGTTCATGATGGAGCGGCATACGGCGGGGAGATTGACGCCGTTTTCCACAATGATGTGCAGCTCGATGGAAATGGAGTTGTCGTCGTGATAGGTGATGTTGACGCCCTTGCTCATGGCCTCACGGCGCAGGAGATGGACAAGGCCGTCGGTCATGGAGCGGTAAGCCATGCCCTTGACGCCGAAGCAGTTGGTGGCCGCCATGCCGGTGATGTTGGAGAAAACAGCACTGGCTACGGTGATCTGGCCCTGATCGGACTGGAATTGAATCATGAAAATGTCCTTCCTTTCCAGGTATTGACGAAAGCGCGGAGGACTCCGCGTTTCTGAATAGGCGTATGAACGCAGGCCGGTGCCTGCATGATAACAAGCATATTATATCTGATTCTTCCCAAAAGCACAAGAGCAAAAAACGACCCGCCTCCGGCGCTTTTCTATTGAAATGCAAAAGACTTTGCCGTAAAATAGGTAGAGTAAGGAAAAATGCTGCCCAAAAGGCGCGATGCGATAAAGGAGAAGGACGACATGCGTGTCATCACAGGCTCCGCCAGAGGGCGGAGATTGAAGGAACTGGAAGGAATGGAGACCCGCCCCACCACCGACCGGGTGAAGGAGGGGCTGTTCAGCGCCCTGCAGTTCGAGATCGAGGGCCGAAGGGTTCTGGACCTCTTCGCCGGGACGGGCCAGCTCGGCATTGAGTGCCTTTCCCGGGGAGCCGCCTCCGCCGTGTTCGTGGACCGGCGGAAGGACGCCGTGGCCCTCATCAAGGACAATCTGAAGGCCACGGGCCTTGCACAAAACGCCAGGGTGGTCAGCGGGGATTCCATGGAATACCTCAAGAGCGTGCGGGAGAAATTCGACCTTATTTTTCTGGACCCGCCCTATGCGGAGGACCTGCTGGAAAATGCCGTTGCCCACATCGCAAGGTTTGACATTCTCGCGCCGCATGGTATAATTGCGGCAGAACATCCGGTGGGCAAGGTGCTGCCCGCCCTTGCGCCGCCCTATCGGGTGCAGCGCACCTACCGTTACGGCAAGATCGCCCTGACCCTTTACCGCCGGGACGGAAACGAAACAAATGAGGAACCAAACGAATGAGAACTGCAATCTGCTCCGGAAGCTTTGACCCAATCACCCTGGGTCACCTGGATATTATCCGCCGCGCCGCCCAGTGCTTTGACCGCATCTGGGTGTGCGTCAGCCCCAACGCCAGCAAGCAAAACCAGATGTTCACGCCGGAGCAGAAGCTCCTGCTGGTGCAAACTGCCATCGCCGACCTCCCCAACGTGGAGGCGGAGCTTTACTCCGGCCTGCTGGCGGACTATGCTGTGAGCCACGGCGCCAATGTCATCGTCCGCGGAATGCGAAACGCCTCGGACTTTGACGTGGAGTATCAGCTGGCCCAGATCAACAGCGGCATCCACCCTGGCCTTGAGAGTATGATGCTCCCCGCCAGTCCCCAGTACCAGCACTTCAGCTCCTCCATGGCGCGGGAGATGATCCGCTACCACCAGCCCTTGGAAAAATACCTGCCTGTGTCCATCATCCCCCTGGTGAAGGATATGACGGAGAAAGTGAGAGAATGAATTATGGCAAATGATGTCAATCGCTTGATCGATATGCTTTATGAACGCATCGAAGACGCCAAGTCTCCGGCCCTGAAGCCCAATATGAGCATGGTGGACCGGGACGAGATGCTGGATATCCTGGATGAGCTGCGCTCCGCCCTGCCTGCGGAGCTCAAGCGGGCCCAGGAGCTGCTTGCTGCCCGGGAAAAGTTCGTGGATGACGCCAAGCGGGACGTGGAACGCATGATGCGCCAGGCCGAGCTGGACGCTAAGACCAAGGTTTCCGACAGCGAGGTGCTCTACGCCGCCAAGGAAAAGGCCCGCCAGATCGTGGCGAAGGCGGAGGAGCGCTCCCGCCAGCTCTACCAGGTGGCTAACGAGTATGCCGAAGACGCCCTGGCCCGTACCGAGGAGGCCGTCCAGGCCGCCCTGGACGAGGTGAAGCAGTCCCGCGTGCAGTTCCGCGCCGCCTCCAACGCCAAAATGCAGGAGCAGCGCAGCAAGCTGGAAGGCAAAGCCACCGACGGAGAGAAGGAATAAGGGAAATTTTCCCATCTCCTGCCTCTGGTAGACGGTAATCGAAAAAAATTTGTAAAAATCGACGAAACGATTTGAGAGAGAATCGGTCTGAACTCAAGATTTTGTGGCTGAAATGAAAATTCGACACCCTCCGGCGCAAGATGTTGCGCTGGAGGGTGTTTCCGTTTTTACGTCAACCATCGAAAAGCGTTGCCAAGAGCGGGAATTCTGCACCAAAAACCAGGCAAAATGTGGATTTTAACCCATTTCGTGTCGCAAAAAAATGCTTGCAATTCCGGCAGGATTTGCTTATACTCAAAATACAGGTGGGGAAAAGTGGGTAAAAACGCCATCTTAGTGTCACTGCTTTCCACAAGAACCCACAGAGCGGAAGGGGGGAAGGTGCCATGGCGAAGCTGGTGGGAAAATCCAATAACAGCATCGACTCCAAAAGCCGCCTTGTCATTCCCTCCAGTATGCGGGAAGCCCTTGGCGACGCCTTTTATATCACCATCGGCGCGGAGAACTGCCTTGCCATTTACCCTGAAAGCAAATGGGACCAGATGAGCGAGGATATGGACGAGCTGCCCTACAGTGAGGCCCGGGCGCTGACGCTGCTGTGTGCCAACGCCGTCCACTGTGAGCCTGACGGCCAGGGCCGCGTGCTGATCCCCGCCAACCTGCGCAAGTATGCCGGACTGAAAAAGACCGCCACCATCGTGGGTATGAACTCCTTTGCCGAGATCTGGGACGAGGATGTCTGGAAGCAGCATGAGCGTGAGCTGATGGAAGGCACCGACCTTGCCTCCGCCATGGATGCCCTGGCCCGGGCCCGCCGCAACAGAAAGTGACCGCCTATGGAATATACGCATAAGCCCGTCCTGCTGGACGAATGCATCCAAGCATTGAATATCCGTCCCGACGGGGTGTATGTGGACGGCACCCTGGGCCGCGCCGGGCACTCCCGGGAGATCGCAAAGCGGCTGACCTCCGGCCGCCTCATCTGCATTGACCGGGATATGGCCGCCATTGAGGCGGCCCAGACCCGCCTTGCCGATTGGATGGACCGTGTAACCCTCATCCACAGCAACTTTTCTGAATTGGAAGGTGTCCTTGCCGCCGCCGGCGTTACCGGCGTGGACGGGATGCTTTTTGACCTTGGGGTGTCCTCCCCCCAGTTGGATGACGCCTCCCGGGGCTTTTCCTATATGCAGGACGCCCCGCTGGATATGCGCATGGATGTCTCCGCTCCCCTCACCGCCTATGAGGTGGTGAATGGCTGGAGCTTTGAGGAGCTGCGGCGCATTTTGCAGGAGTACGGCGAGGAGCGCTATGCCTCCTCCATCGCAAGGGCCATTCTCCGGGCCCGGGAGACCGCTCCCATCGAAACGACCTTGGAGCTGGTGGACATCATCAAATCCGCCATGCCCCCCGCGGCCCTGCGGGAAAAGCAGCACCCCGCCAAGCGCAGCT
>JAEDEN010000007.1 GCA_016293265.1 Oscillospiraceae bacterium
TTTGACCGGCGGAGCGCAGCCGCGCGGTAAAATACGGAAAAATCAGCGGGGGAGCTAGCCTCCCCGGCGCTTAGCCTGATATAGTATAACACAGAAGGTGTGGAATGTATACATAAATTTTTTGATCATAACCCGGGGGGAGTTCGGGGGAGGATGTAAACTCCCATTTGCCGCAAGTGCTGTTGGGCTTCAGCTCCGACGTGTTGGACAACCGCCTCTGTTGCGGACAGGCCGGCAGTATGGTATGATGAAGTGGGAAAATCAGAATTTGAGAGAGGATTTTTGATGAGCAGAATAACAGAAGTTTTGCAATGCAAAGATGATAAGGTGGCCTATGCATTATCAAATGAAATCAGAGCAAGGTCAGCCGCATCAAATGAGTACTATTGTTATTTTGAAGAATTTGCAGCCCTGTTAACGGCAAAGAAGTCATATGTAAGGGCACGGGGATTTGTACTGTGCTGTGCCCAGGCAAAATGGGATGTGGATGGAAAACTCGCACATACGCTTCCGGCGATGCTTGCTCTGCTGCATGACGATAAACCAACAGTTGTGAGGCAGTGCCTTGGAGCTTTGCATGAAGTGGTTCTGTTCAGGCCGGAATTAGGTGAAGCAATCAAGGCAGAGGCCGGAGCGGTGGATTTGTCAAAGTATAAGGAAAGCATGGCTCCGCTTATAAAAAAGGATATGGATGAATTGGCGAAATTGGTGGAATGAATGAGCCTGAGTCAATACAAGCTCTGGGAATACTGTCAGAAAGCCAAATTCCAATTGATGGGGCAGCCCTGCTTTTGCCTTGGGGCTGCCCTTTCTGCATAGGCCGGGCTGTGGAAGGCACCGGATGAAATTTGCGGATGCGCAGCATCAGAACAAAAGTTAAAAGGGAGAGTGCGAAATCCCTTTTACTGAAAGTGTTGGTTATCGCCCATTTGAGATTTCTTCGTTAAAATGACGGAAAAGGCTTCGCCGGCTCAAGGCGAAGCCTTTTCAACAGTCAGAAAAACTGCAATTTTACTTTGTAATTACAATTCTTCCCTCAAAATCAAGAAGAGGTGTAATACCAGCTCCAAGCCCGGCTTTCCAACAAAGGTAATTAACGCCAGTTTCTTTATCTACAAGGATCAGGCGAAATCCTTCATCCTTTAGTTGACTTCCGTCTTTAAAAACAACTTCAAATCTTTCTTCTTCCTTTGTCATTTTCCTACTCCTTTAAATTCCGGTTTATTGAGGTCATTATACCATACTATGGAACTGTCCACAATAAAGATGGTTGGTGAAGCCGCCGGAGCTTCGCTCGCCGACGTTTTAAGTAAAAAGGGAGAATGTGAATGTGGTGTTGCTTCTTTTCCACAAAAATGATATACTATTATAATCTATCAGTGTGTCTTCGGGATAAGGAGCTTCTGACATGAACAACAAGAAATTATCACGGCTGCTGGAACCGAATCTGAAACTCTATTTTCTTTGCATGGCGGCATTCTGCCTGGCGGCGGTGACGGTGAACGTCAAGCTGGCCGCCGCGGAGGCCGTGGTGACGGCGCTGCTCTACTTCTGCTTCAGCAGGAGCAGCAAAAAGCGGCGGCAGAGCGTGCTGCAGTATATCGACTCCGTTACCGGCAGCGTGGACAGTGCCAGCAAGTCCACCCTGGTCAATTCCCCCCTGCCTATTATGGTCTTCCGGCCCGATGCCGGGGAGATCATCTGGAGCAACGAGAATTTCCTGCAGCTTGCGGGCGTCCGGGAGCATCTTTTTGAGATGCGCCTGGAGGATGCTGTGCCCGATTTCCCCGTGGCCTGGCTGCTGGAGGGAAAACAGGAGTGCCCGGAGCGGGTCATCATGAACGGCCGGCGCTTCCGGGTCTACGGCAGCATGGTACGCGCCAAAAACCGGGGCAGCGCAAACCTGGTGGCCACCACCTACTGGGTGGACACCACCGAGGCCGACGAGGCCAAGTCCCTCTACACCGCCACCCGCCCGGTGGTGGCCATCCTGATGGTGGACAACTATGACGATTTGATGAAGGCCTGTCCCGATGCCCAGCGCAGCGCCATTCAGGCCCAGATCGACGAGAAGATCGATGCCTGGACCTCCGCCGCCAAGGGGCTGCTGTTCAAGACCCAGCGGGACCGCTATCTCTTCGTCTTTGAAGAGCAGTATTACGACCATTTCGTGGAGGAGAAATTTTCCGTACTGGATACCGTGCGGGGCATCAAGGTGGGAGAGAGCCTCCACCCGGCCCTCTCCATCGGCATGGGAAAGGACACGGAGAGCCTGCCTGAGCTTTACAAAAACGCCAAGCTCTCCCTGGAGATGGCCCTCAGCCGGGGCGGCGACCAGGCGGTGGTCCGCAACCGCGTGGACTTCGCCTTCTACGGCGGCCACACCAAGACCACGGAAAAGCGGACCAAGGTCAAGTCCCGGGTCATGGCCAACGCCCTCCGGGAACTGATGGACGATGCGGCGGAAATTTACATCATGGGCCACAGCTACGCCGACATGGATGCCGTTGGCGCCGCCGCCGGTATCTGCTGCGCCGCCCGCAAGCGGGGCAAGCGGGCCCAGATCGTCATCGACGGGGAGAAAAACGCCGCCCATGACGTTTTGGAGCGTCTGAGGAGCCTGCCGGAGTACAGCGGAGCTTTCCTGTCTCCGTCGGATGCCTTTTTGCGGATGCGCCCCGGCGCCCTTTTGGTGGTGGTGGACACCAACCGCCCCGATATGGTGGAAAGCACCCAGCTTTTGGAATCCTGCAACCGGGTGGCTGTCATCGACCACCACCGCCGGGCCGCCAGCTACATTGAAAACGCAGCCTTCAACTTCCACGAGCCCTATGCCTCCTCCGCCTCCGAGCTGGTGACGGAGCTGCTGCAATACCTGGTAGAGCCTTCCGATCTGCTGCGGGAAGAGGCCGAGGCGCTTCTGGCCGGCATTGTGCTGGACACCAAGCATTTCATGCTTCGCACCGGCGGACGGACCTTTGAGGCGGCTGCCTTCCTCCGCCGGGCGGGAGCCGACACCACCGATGTGCAGCGGCTGTTCCAGAACGACTTGAATGAGATGGTTTCCCGTTACGATATTATTCGCCGGGCGGAGATGTACCGGGAGAACATTGCCGTGGCGGCCGTGCCGGAGGACGGCGTGGACCGGGTGACGGCAGCCCAGGCGGCAGACGAGCTTCTGATGCTCAAGGGCGTGAAGGCCAGTGTGGTGCTCTACCGCAGCGGCGACGATGTGGCTATGTCCGCCCGCTCTTTGGGCGATGTGAACGTACAGGTCATCCTGGAGGCCCTGGGAGGCGGCGGAAACGCCACCCAGGCCGGCGGCCGTGTGGAAAACGACACCGTTTCCGCCGTGAAGGGGCGGCTGTTGGAGGCTATCGACGCCTATTTTGAACGATAAACAATGATAATCAAGGTTATATAAAGGAGAAATTCTCATGAAAGTGATTTTGCAGCAGGATGTGAAGGGCCAGGGCAAGAAGGGTCAGATGGTGGAGGTTTCCGAGGGATACGGAAGAAACTTCCTCCTGCCCCGGAAGCTGGCCATCCCCGCCACCGCCGACGCCATCAACACCATGAACCTGAAGGAAAAGGCCCGCAAGGCCGAGGAGGCCCGCCAAAAGGCTGAGGCCCAGGCCACCGCCGAAAAGCTGAAGGAGTGCACCGTGAAGCTCACCGCCAAGGCGGGCAACGGCGGCCGCCTTTTCGGCGCCGTCACCACCAAGGAGATCTCCGAGGGCCTGCAAAAGCAGTACGGGCTCATCATCCCCAAGCAGAAGCTGGTGCTGGACGAGCCCATCAAGGCCTTCGGCGGCTATCAGGTCAAGGCCCGGCTGGGCTTTGAGATCGTCGGCACCGTGAAGGTTTCCGTCACGGAGGAATAAGCCCTTTTGAGGGGGGGGGAGCCCCCTCTGACCACCCTTTTCTGGAGGTGCTTCCATGGCTCTGGAAGATTTATTGACCCGGCAGATGCCCCATAGCCTGGAAGGTGAGCAGGCTGTTCTTGGCTCTATGCTCATCGACCCGGGCTGCGTTAAGGACGTGATGGACAAGCTGCGGCCCTCGGACTTCTACCTCCGGCAGAACCGGGAGATCTTCGAGACGATCTATTCCATGTTCTCCTACGCAAAGCCCATCGACGGCATCACCGTCTGCGGGGAGATGCAAAAGGCAGGCCTTTACGACGAGAACACCACCCGCTCCTATCTGGCCCAGTTGATGGAGATCACCCCTACCAGCGCCAATGTCATGGAGTATGTGGAGATCGTGCGCAGCAAGGCACTGCTCCGGGGTGTGGCCCAGGCGGCCAGTGAGATTACCGCCATGGTGCAGGAGGGCGTGGGCGAGGCCGGGGAGATCCTGGAGGCCGCCGAGCAGAAGATCTACGCCATCCGCCGGGGCCAGAGCGCCCAGGACATGGTGCCGCTGCGGCAGGTCCTGCCAGATGTGCTGGACCGCCTCAGCGAGATGAGTGAGAGCGAAGACCATCTTCCCGGCCTTTCCACGGGCCTTTCCGCCGTGGACCAGAAGATCACCGGCCTCAACCGCTCGGACCTGATCCTGCTGGCTGCCCGTCCCGGTATGGGCAAGACCTCCATGGCGCTGAACATGGCGCTGAACGTGGCCCGCTCCAGCAAAAGGACCGTGGCCATCTTCTCTTTGGAAATGTCCCGGGAGCAGCTTGCCATGCGGCTGCTCTCCTCCGAAGCCCTGGTGGAGAATACCCGCCTCAAGACCGGCAACCTGCGGGAGGCGGATTGGGAGAAGATTGCCGAGGCCGCTACCATCCTCAACCGGCTGGACGTGCGCATCGACGACAATCCCCTCCTCACCGTGGCGGATATGAATGCCAAGTGCCGCCGCCTGGACGACCTGGCCCTGGTGGTCATCGACTATCTGCAGCTCATGACCTCCGCCGGAGGGAAGTCCGGCGGAGGGGAGAACCGCCAGCAGGTGGTTTCCGATATGTCCCGTATGCTCAAGCTCATGGCAAAGGAGCTGGACGTGCCGGTCATCTGCCTGAGCCAGCTCAGCCGTGCCAACGAAAAGCGGGACGATAAGCGGCCCATGCTCTCCGACCTGCGTGAATCCGGCTCTATTGAGCAGGATGCGGATATCGTTCTGTTCCTCTACCGGGACGACTATTATAATGAAGACTCCGAAAAGCACAACGTGGCGGAGTGCATCGTTGCCAAGAACCGCCACGGTGAGACCGGCAAGGTGGAGCTGCGCTGGATGCCGGAGTACACCACCTTTTCCACCCTGGACAACCGCTATGGCGACGATGAGTGAGCTGCGCCAGGCCCGGGCCTTCCTGGACAGCCATTTCCCCCGGGGCGGGCGCGTTCTTTGCGCCGTGTCCGGCGGGCTGGACTCCATGTGCCTGCTGCACTTTATGCTGGGCCGGCCCGGTTTTTCCGTGGCGGCGGCCCACTTCAACCACCGCCTCCGGGGAGAGCGGTCCGACGCAGACCAGCTTTTCGTGGAGGAATGGTGCCTGCAAAACCGCGTTCCCTTCTTCGTGGGAGAGGGGGACACCCGAAAAAGGGCTGCGGCGTGGGGGGAGAGCATCGAGGAGGCCGCGCGGAACCTGCGCTATGAATTTTTGCTGCAAACGGCGGAGGAGAACGGCTTTGACGCCATCCTCACCGCCCACCACGCCGGGGACAACGCCGAAACGGTGCTTCTTAACCTGCTACGGGGTACCGGAACGGCGGGCCTTGGAGGCATCCCCCCGGTACGGGGGAATATCTACCGCCCCTTTTTACAGGTGTCCCGGGAGACGCTGGGCGCCTATGCCGCGGAAAACGGCATCCCCCATGTGGAGGATGAGACTAACGAAGAGGACGATGCGGCCCGCAATATCCTGCGCCACCGCGTCTTGCCCGTTTTGGAAGAACTGAATCCCCATGCCGTCGCCAATATCAGCCGCGCCGCCGCCATTGCGGCGGAGGATAATGTGGTATTGGACAGCATGGCGGCGGAGGCCGCAGAAAAGGCCACCTCACAGGCGCTGCTGGAGGCGCCGGAAACGGTGGGACGCAGGGCAGCCCTGCAGATGCTGGGGAAGCTGGCGGGGGGGCGGAAGGACCTTACCGCCTGCCATGCCGGAATGCTGCTGGAGCTTTGCCGCAAGGGCAGGGGAGAGGCCGATTTTCCCCAGAATGTTCATGCGCGAATCGATCCGCAGGGCCGCCTGATTCTTTGGAAGCAGGATAAGGCGCTGGAAGCAAGGGCCATTGAAGCGGGCCGGAGGGTGCGTCTTGGAAACTGGGAAGTGACCGTCACAGAAGAGAACCTCGGCTCCGGTTTTGCCGTTTCCCTTCCGGAGGGAACATCCCTCACCGTGACGGCCTGGCAGAGCGGTGACCGGATGCGCCTTGCAGGCAGCCGCGGTAGCCGCAGCGTCAAGCGGTTATGTGCCGAGCGGGGCATTTCCCCTGCGGAGCGGGACGGCCTGCCCGTGCTGCGGGCAGGGTCCGTGCCCGCAGCTATGGCCCTTTTGGGTGTTGATCTGGATTTTGCACCGCGATCAGACAGAAAAACGGTGTATGTGAAATTTTATCAGAATACAGAGGGAGAGACAGTATGATGAAAAGCGAGATGGAAAAGGACATTCTGAAGGTCCTGGTCACAGAAGAGGAGATCAAGGCCCGCACGGCGGAGCTGGGCCAGGCTCTGTACGAGCAGTTTGAGGGCCGCCAGCCGTTGTTCCTGTCTGTTTTAAAGGGCAGCTTCGTGTTCCTGGCGGACCTGGTGCGGGCCACACAACTGAAAAGCGATGTGGAGTTCATCGCCGTCAGTTCTTACGAGAACGCCACCGTTTCCTCCGGCCGCGTGCGCATCACTCATGACCTGCAGCAGGACATCACCGGCCGTGATATCATTATCGTGGAGGACATCCTGGACTCCGGTAACACCCTGGCCTTCCTGAAAAATTATCTGCTGGCCAAGAACGCCGCCAGTATCACCATCGTGACGTTGCTGGATAAGCCCTCCCGCCGCACCAAGGCCGTCACCGCCGATTACTCCGGCTTCGTGGTGCCCGATGAGTTCGTGGTGGGCTACGGGCTGGATTACTGCCAGAAGTACCGCAATATTCCCTATATCGGCGTGCTTAAGCCCGAGGTCTACGCCGGCTGAGAGCGGAGCCGGGGACCCCGCGCCGCCGGCGCCTCCCGTGAGAGACAAAAGGAGGAAATCTTTTGACCAAGAAGAATCGCACAGCCCTTCCCAATCTGCTGCTTTTGGCCGCCATGTTCCTGCTGTGCCTGAGCTGGGTGTGGCAGCTGAACAGCGCGGCTCCCAAAACGACCTACTCTCAGGTGCGGCAGTTGATCCTGCAGGAAAAGGTAAAGACCCTCACCGTTCAGGACTATACCCTGACGCTGGAACTGAAAGAGGAACTGGAGGGCCGCACCACGGTGCGCTATGAGCTCTACGATTTTGACTATTTCTACCAGGATCTGGGGAAGGAGATCCAGCGTCAGAGCGACGCCAATCTTCTGACCTACGACTATCAGAAGGACCACTCCACCAACTGGATGGAGATCATTTTGCCGCTGGTGCTGACGGCGGTGCTCATGGGGCTGATGTGGTATTTCCTCATCGCCAGGCCCCAGGGCGGCATGGGGCCGGACCGTATGGCCCGCTTTTCCACCGCCCAGACCCGGGGACTTTCCGAAAAGGACAAAAAGGTCACCTTTGACGATGTGGCCGGGGCTGATGAGGAGAAGGAAGAGCTGCGGGAGATCGTGGAGTTTTTGAAGGACCCCAAAAAGTTCATCGCCCTGGGGGCCCGTATTCCCAAGGGCGTGCTGCTGGTGGGCCCGCCGGGTACCGGCAAGACCCTGCTGGCCAAGGCTGTGGCCGGCGAGGCGGGAGTGGGGTTCCTCTCCATCTCCGGCTCCGATTTTGTGGAGCTGTATGTGGGCGTGGGCGCCAGCCGCGTCCGGGACCTCTTTGAGCAGGCGAAAAAGACCGCCCCCGCCATCGTCTTTATCGACGAGATCGACGCTGTGGGCCGCCAGCGGGGCACCGGCCTGGGTGGCGGACACGACGAGCGTGAGCAGACCCTCAACCAGCTTCTGGTGGAGATGGATGGCTTCGCCGCCAATGAGGGCGTGGTGGTTCTGGCCGCCACCAACCGGGCGGACGTTCTGGATCCTGCCCTTTTGCGCCCCGGCCGCTTCGACCGGCAGATCTATGTGGGCCTGCCGGACATCAAGGGCCGGGAGGAGGTCCTGAAGGTTCACGCCAAGGGCAAGCCCCTGGCGGAGGATGTGGATCTGAGAAAGCTGGCCCAGGGCACCGCCGGCTTTACCGGCGCGGACCTGGAAAACCTGATCAATGAGGGCGCGCTGCTGGCCGGACGCCGGGGCAGCCGCTTTATCACCATGCAGGATCTGAAGGACGCGGAGATCAAGGTCATCGCCGGCCCCGAAAAGCGCAGCCGGGTCATCCCCCAACACGAGCGGGAGCTGACGGCCTGGCACGAGGCCGGCCACGCCGTGGTAATGCACACACTGCCCGGGCAGGACCCGGTGAGCCAGATCACCATCGTTCCCCGGGGCCGGGCGGGAGGCATGACCATCTCCCTGCCGGAGGAGGACCGGTCCTATCTGTCCAAACGGTACATGGAGGACCGCATCGTGTCCCTCCTGGGAGGCCGCGTCGCCGAAAAGCTGTGCCTGGGGGATATCTCCACCGGCGCCGGCAACGACCTCCAGCGGGCCACCTCCATCGCCCGGAAGATGGTGGCCTCCTACGGCATGAGCGACGGATTGGGCTCCATCTCCTTTGAAAGCGGCCAGGAGGAGGTCTTCCTGGGCCGCAGCATGGGCCATGGCCGGGGCTATTCCGAGGCTATGGCGCAGCGCATCGACGAGGAAGTAAAGGCCATCGTGGACCAGGCCTACCGCCGTTGTGAGGCCATCCTCACAGAGAACCGGAGCAGGTTGGACGCCGTGGCCAGGTTCCTGCTGGAGCACGAGACCATGGAACGGGAGGAATTCCTCTCCGTGTTTGCCGAAGAGGCGTGAAAAGGACCCCTTCGGTTGGGAAATGTGCAAACCGACAAAGAAGTGGGAAGAAAATTTCCCTCTCCTTTTGGCAAAATCACGAAAATAAGTGTCTTCGACAAAAAGACATTTGTTGCCGAAAAAACAGGAAAAGGCTGGAGCTGTCCGCTGCAGGCGGACAGCTCTCCGCTTTTTTGCCACCGGAAAGCCTGACCCCCGGAAAAAAAGAAGGAAAGAATTTGTGGATAATTTACCTTGCTAAAATGAGGGGAACCCAATAAAATGTTAACCATGCAGGGGCATGAAGGCCCCTTTTCGACGAGGAGGATGAAAAGTATGAAAAAGTTTGTTGCACTTGCACTGTCTCTTGCTATGGCTTTGAGCCTGGCCGCTTGCGGTGCCAAGGAAGACGCACCCGCGGCTTCCGGTGCTTCCCAGGGCAATAAGGTCGTCAAGATCGGCGTCTTCGAGCCTCAGACCGGCGATAACGGCGCCGGCGGCAAGAAGGAGATCCTGGGTATGCAGTATGGCAAGTCTGTTCAGCCCACTGTGGAGATCGGCGGCGAGGTCTACGATGTCCAGCTGGAGATCGTGGATAACCGCACCACTCCCGAAAACGGCAAGTCTGCCGCTTCCGAGCTGATGAACCGCGGCGTGTCCATCGTCCTGGGCTCCTACGGCTCCGGCGTGTCCACGGCCGGCGGCGAGGTCTTTGCCGAAGCCGGTGTCCCCGCTCTGGGCGTCACCTGCACCAACCCCCAGGTCACCGCCGGCTGCGATGTTTACTATCGCCTGGCCTTCCTGGATCCCTTCCAGGGCACCGTTCTGGCCAACTACGCTTATAATGAGCTGGGCGTGACCACCGCTTACACCATCGCCATGCTGGGCAGCGATTATGACCAGGGCCTGGTCTATTACTTCACCGAGGCCTTCAAGGCTCTGGGCGGCACCGTTGTCAACGAGGATTTCCCCGAGGGCAGCGCCAACTTCGTTTCCTACATCAACAATGCCAAGGCCGCCGGTGCCGGCGCCATCTTCGCCCCCGTTTCCATCAACTATGCCCAGCTGATCGTTGAGGCCGCCGATGCCCAAGGCTTTGAGGGCTCTCTGCTGGGCTCCGACACCTGGGACGACAACATGGTCATCGAGTCCGCCAAGGGCCGCAACGTGGATATCAAGGTCACCACCTTCTACCAGGAGGGCGGCAACCCTGAGTTCGACGCCGGCATCAAGGAGTGGATCAACAACAATTCCGACGCCAAGACCAACAACGGAGGCAACGATATGATCTCCGCCGTGTCCGCCATGGGCTATGATGCTTACTTCACCGCCCTGGAGGCCCTGAAGGCTGCCGGCAGCACCGATGCCAAGGCCGTTCTGGAGGCCATGCCTTCCGTGAAGCTGGAAGGCGTGTGCGGTCCCATCGAGTTTGACGATATCGGCGACGCCAAGCGCGACTCCGCTTATATCAAGACCGCCAATACCGAGACCGGTGCCTGGGAGTTTGTGAAGGTCCAGACCGTTGAGTGATTGACGGAACGTTTTCCGAAAACAAAAGGGGATGGCGGCGTGTTCCGCTGCCATCCCCTTTTCGGCATCTCATCCACCAGTGCTTCATGCTGTGTTGGGTCGCCTCGAAAGGGCGGGAACGCGCTTTTTCGAGACGGCCCAGTACCACCGAGAGAGAGAAAAACCACAGGAGGTTTTCCCATGCGAGAACTTGTGCCTTATATCATCAACGGCATCTCCGTGGGCGGTCAGTACGCGCTGATCGCCATCGGTTATACGCTGGTCTACGGCATTCTGCGCCTGATCAACTTTGCCCACGGCGATGTATTCATGGTGGCGGGCCTGGTGATGGTCTATACCACCGCCTCTATGCCCATCTACCTGTCTGTTCCCCTGGTGCTGCTGGCTACAGTGGTGCTGGGCTTCACCATCGAGCGGGTGGCCTACAAGCCCCTGCGCACCGCGCCCCGGATGTCTGTTATGATCTCCGCCATCGGCGTGAGCTATCTGATCCAGAACCTGGCTTTCTACCTCACCGGCGGTGTGCCCCAGCCGGTAAGCAACCCCATCCCCTGGATCTCCGACAACGTGATCGTCCTGGGCGAGTCCACCAAGCGCGTTACCCTCATCACCCCCGTCCTCACCATTTTGCTGGTGGCGGCGCTGGTGTATCTCATCAACCACACCAAGATCGGCATGGCCATGCGGGCTGCCGCCAAGGATTTTGAAACGGCGCAGCTCATGGGTATCCGGATCAACTCCGTCATCTCCATGACCTTTGTCATCGGCTCCTTCCTGGCGGCCATCGGCTCCATGCTGTATTTCACCAACTATCCCTCCGTTGCCATCACCTCCGGCGGTATGCCGGGCCTGAAGGCCTTCGTGGCGGCGGTGTTCGGCGGCATCGGGTCCATCCCCGGCGCCGTGGTGGGCGCGTTCATCATCGGATTGTGCGAGGAGGTCATCAAAGGCCTCGGCTACACCACCTTCTCCGACGCCTTCACCTTCGCACTGCTGATCGTGGTGCTGTGCGTCAAGCCCACGGGCCTGTTCGGCGAGAAGGTCACCGACAAGGTGTAAGGAGGGACGGACATGAAGAAAAAACAAACCATTTTAACGGCGGCGGTGCTGGTTTTGATCCTGGCGGCGTCCATCACCCTGGATGCCGTCCTCCCCAGCTACCACATTGCCATCACCGTGGTGAAAAAGGCCGCCGTCTATGCGCTGGTGGCCGTATCCATGAATCTGCTCAACGGCTTTACGGGATTGTTCTCCCTGGGTCAGGCAGGCTTCATGCTGCTGGGCGCTTACGCCTACGGCGTTCTGTGCATCCCCGTTGATAAGCGGGCCAGCGTTTACCAGTATTTTGACGGCGGCGCCATCCGCTTCTCTCTGCCGGAAATCTTCGCCGGCTTCCTGGGGGATACCGTGGGCACCACTGTGGGTATGCTTGCGGCCCTGGCGGTGGGCGGCATTCTGGCGGCCCTGATGGCCTACCTCATCGGCCTTCCGGTACTGCGCCTCAAGAGCGATTACCTGGCCATCGCCACCCTGGGCTTTGCCGAGATCCTCAGAGCCTTCTTCCAGTGGAATGCCCTGGGCCCCATCACCAACGGCTCCAACCTGCTCAAGAGCTATCCCGGCTTTGAGAACGCCACCTCCTACATTCTGCTGGCGGGCTCCATGATCGCCATCGTGGTTCTGCTCATCAATTCCACCTACGGCCGTGCCTTCAAAGCGATCCGGGACGACGAGGTGGCTGCCGAGGCCATGGGTATCAATCTGGCCAAGCATAAGCGCATGGCGTTCATCATCAGCTCCTTTTTCGCCGGGATCGGCGGCGGTATGCTGGCCATGTACAACGGTACCATCGCCGCCGCCCCCTTCAAGAGCGCCCTGACCTATGAGATCCTCCTCATCGTGGTTATCGGCGGCATCGGCTCCATTACCGGCTCCATTCTGGCCAGCTTCCTCTACATCTTCAGCTCCGAGTGGCTGCTGCGGGGCCTGGACTCCGGCACCTTCCTGGGGATCAATGCACCCGGTATCTTCAAAAACGGTTTCCGCATGGCGGTGTTCTCTGTCATCATCATGGTGATCGTGCTCTTCTTCCGCAAGGGCATCATGGGTGACAAGGAGCTGCCTGACCTGATGGTCAGAAAAGCGAAAAAGCGCAAAAAGGAGGCCGCCGGAAAATGAGCAAGAACGTTTTGAGAATCGACAACGCCACCATGCAGTTCGGCGGCGTCGTGGCGGTGGATAATCTGAACCTGGAGATCAACGAGGGTGAGATCGTGGCCCTCATCGGCCCCAATGGCGCCGGCAAGACCACCGCCTTCAACGTGGTCACCGGTGTGTACCAACCCACCAACGGGGCAGTGTGGTTCAACGGGGAGAAGATCATCGAAAACCATCCACAGGGCAAGATGAAGAAGATGTACAAGGGCGAGTGCGCCGGAGCCTATACCCACGTCTTGGCCCCCACTCCCGATAAGATCACCAAGATGGGCATGGCCCGCACCTTCCAGAACATCCGCCTTTGGAAGAGCCAGACCGTCTTTGACAATGTGCTCATCGCCAAGCACTGCCGCGCGACCTCCAACGTATTTTCCGCCACCTTCCGCCTGAACCGCAGGGAGGAGGCCCGGCAGCGGGCCGAGGTGGAGGAGCTGCTGGAGGTGGTGGGCCTGGCCGATGTGAAGGACGAGCTGGCCACCGCCCTGCCCTACGGCAAGCAGCGCCGGCTGGAGATTGCCCGGGCCCTGGCCGCGGAGCCCACCCTGCTCCTTCTGGACGAGCCCGCCGCTGGCATGAACCCCCAGGAGACCGATGAGCTTACCGCTTTCATCGGCGAGATCCGGGACCGGTTCCATGTGACGATCTTCCTCATTGAGCACCACATGAACCTGGTCATGAACATCTCTGACCGCATCTACGTGCTGGATTTCGGCAAGCTCATCGCCGAGGGCACTCCGGCGGAGATTCAGAACAACAAGCGCGTCATCGACGCGTATTTGGGGGTGGCGGAAGATGCTTAAAATTGAAAACCTCCATGTCTCCTATGGCGGCATCCAGGCCCTGCGGGGCATCAATATGCAGGTGCGTGACGGTGAGATCGCAACCCTCATCGGCGCAAACGGCGCCGGTAAGTCCACCACCCTGCGCACCATCTCCGGCCTTGTGAAGGCCAGCTCCGGCTCTATCCAGTGGAACGGCGAGGAGCTTTTGGGCAAGTCCATCGACAAGATCATCGGCTCCGGCATCGCCCTGAGCCCTGAGGGCCGCCGGGTGTTCCCGGATATGACGGTTCTGGAGAATCTGAAGATCGGCGCTTACCTGCGCAAGGACAAGGACGGCATCGAAAAGGACATCCAATGGGTCTATGACCTCTTCCCCCGCCTCAAGGAGCGGAGCTGGCAGTTGGCCGGCACCCTTTCCGGCGGCGAGCAGCAGATGCTGGCCGTGGGCCGGGCTCTCATGTCCCGCCCCAAGCTGATGATGCTGGATGAGCCCTCCCTGGGTCTGGCCCCCCTGGTGGTGCAGGATATTTTCTCCATCATCCGGGAGATCAACCGCCAGGGCGTGACGGTGCTGCTCATCGAGCAGAACGCCAACATGGCCTTGAAGATCGCAGACTACGGCTATGTGTTGGAGACCGGCACCATCACCATGACCGGCACCGGCGCGGAGCTGCTGGCAAACGAGAAGGTCCGGGAGGCATATCTGGGCAAAAACGGCTGACCTCCCCGGGGATCCGCCCCGATGGGGCGTACAGCAAAAAACAATCGGCGCCTGGCTTTTCAGCCGGGCGCCGATTTTTCGACTCTTTTTTCGACTCCTGTGGACTATTATGTCATAAAACCCCGTGGATTCTGTGCGTACAAGGCGGCTCCGTGGGGGCTGCCATGCCCCGGGGTGCGGTGGCGACTCTTGGCAAAAAAGATTTACGGTTTCTTCATGATTCCGCCGCCGGTTTGGAGTAACTTTTTCCCGTAACCATTCGTCTAAACGGAAAAAGACATAAGGAGGAAACATCCATGAAATATACGATCTTTGCCATGGCCCTTTCGGCGCTGGTACTGGCAGGCTGTGCCGGCGAGCCCGACCCTCACCCGGCTGGGAGCGGGAAGGCGCCGGACGCCAGTGTTTCGGTCCAGGCATCCCAGCGCCCCTCTGCTGCGGACCTGGAGGTGACGGTGGAAGGGGAGATGGAGACTGTTCCCGCCACCCTCTATGCCCAGGAGGGCTACTCCATGTACATCCCCAATGAGGGCTGGGTGCTGCGGGGCGACACCGAGGACGGCATCCTGCGGGAGATCTGGGAATCCACCGCAAACGACGAGGTGGAGCTGATGGTCTGCCACTACGAGGACATGAGCTCCATGGTGGCCCGGGACCGCTTTGTAAGAGATTGCGGCTATGTGTTTGCCGACGGTCTGGGAGGCGAGCTGGGAGCCCCCCTTTACGGCACCGATGACGACGGCGACGTGCTGGAATTCATGGTGGCGGAGGGGCTGAACGGCACCACCTACGTCATCGCCTGGGAATACCCGGCGGAAGCGGCGGAGGGCTTCGGAGTGCGCCTGGCAGCGATGGCAAACACCTTTGCGCTGGAGGATTGAACCGCCGCCCCGAAACCGGGGGAACGGCCTGGATGACCGGCGGCCATAAAACGGCAGGCGGCGGCATATTGACGCCGCCGTGATGCCCCTTACGCTGAACAGGGTGTGCCGCCGGGAGATTTTTTAAGACAGAATAAAAAAACGGGACTTGGGAGAGAAAGAACGATGAAAAGCAATATCAGAACGAAAGCCCGGGTGGGAATGGCCATGGCTCTGGCAGGCGTTTCAATGCTGTGCGCCGCCTGCGGAGCAAATGAGCCCTCCGTACCGGATCCGTCGGAGCAGCCGGTTTCGGAAGAAAGCGGAAACAAGGAGCAAGGCGGGGGAGAGGCCGTATCCTCCGGTCAGGAACAGGGAAGCACCTCCTTCCGGGAATTTTCCTTTGCGGAGGTTGCTGACCGGGAATTCTATTTTTCCAGCGGCGCGGGGGCCTGGCGCACCGTGCTCCACATTCACGAAGACGGGACGTTTGACGGGAATTATCAGGACAGTGATATGGGGGCGGCAGGCCCCGAATTCCCCAACGGGACGGTTTACTACAGTGAATTTTCCGGCGCTTTTACGGCCCCGGAGATGGTGGATGACACCACCGCTGTATTTCAGATAGACTCCATCGAATATGCCCATGCATTCGGGGAGGAGGTCAAGGATGGCTATTCCTATCATTATACGGCCGCCTATGGCCTTGCCGGCGCAGAGAACCTGTATATGTATCTTCCGGGAGCGAAGTTGGCAGACCTGCCGGAAGCCTACCGGAACTGGGTGGGCTACTATAATTGGGAGAGTATGCAGGAGACTGAGCTTTCCTTTTACGGACTTTATAATGAGAAGGAAGAAGAGGGCTTTTCCAGCTATGCTGCGGCTGATGATGCCGGAGGGGTGAAAGCAGAGATCGCCGAAACGGAAGAAACCGCCGCCGAATTGGAGGACTTTTTGCAGAATGCGGCCCTGACGCAGGCGGAGCTCAACGTGACAGCGGGCCAGATCTATCAGGCTTGGGATGATACCCTGAACGATATATGGGGGATTTTGAAGGAAAATCTGGATGCGGCCTCCATGAAGCGGCTTACAGAGGAACAGCTTGCCTGGATCGCGGAAAAAGAGGCTGCCGCCGAAGCGGCCGGGGCTGAATATGAGGGCGGCAGCATGACGGCGATGGCCGTCAACCTGAAGGCGGCGGAGCTGACCAGGGAAAGGGTCTACGAGCTTGCGGAGTATCTGCAATAAAGAGATCCGGAATGCCTGAAGACACGAATGGGCCGCTGCTTCCGGTTTGCGGCCCGCTTCCGCCCGATTCCCCTGCCGCCGGCGGGTTTGAAAAACGGAATACAAAGCCACAGACCGTTGACGCGCCCCATGGTGCAGCGTCAACGGTCTGCTTACGTTCTCCCAATAAAGGGCGATGCTGCTCCCTGCAATATTTCTCCATGGGCTCCTGAGGAAAGGGGCCCTCCTTTTTTTGCTTTTTTGTATGAAAATCGCAAAACGCGGGATTCTATCGCTGTAGAGCAACGAAAGGAGTTGAGCTGATTTGGAAACGGGAATCCATAATACCTCGGAGATCGGCCGGCTGAAAAAGGTGATGCTCCACCGCCCCGGGGCGGAGCTGGAAAACCTGGTGCCGGAATATCTGGAACGGCTGCTGTTCGACGACATTCCCTATTTAAAGGAGGCCCAGCGGGAGCACGACGCCTTTGCCGAATGCCTCCGGGCCCAGGGAGTGGAGGTGGTGTACCTGACGGACCTGGTGGTGGAGTCCATCACCGACAACGCCGTGCGTCAGGAATTCATTCGAACCTTTTTACAGGAGTCCGGCGTCACGGAGCAGCGGATGGAAGAGCGGCTTTACGAGGAGCTTTCCGCCATGCCCGACGGGGAGATGGTCAGGACCATGATGGCTGGCGTGCGCAAAAGCGCCCTGGGCAAGAAGGGAGGCAGGCTGGGAGATTTCCTGGCGGCTACGGAGGACGATTATCCCTTCGCCGTGGACCCCATGCCCAACCTCTATTTCACCCGGGACCCCTTTGCCACCATCGGCCGGGGTGTGTCCATCCACAAGATGCACACCGTCACCCGCAACCGGGAGACCCTCTTCGGAAAATTCATTTTCGAGCACCATCCCCTCTATCAAAACGCTCCCCGCTGGTACGACCGGGGAGAGACCTCCTCCCTGGAGGGAGGCGATATCCTGGTGCTCTCGCCGGAGGTGCTGGCGGTAGGGATCTCCCAGCGTACCCGGGAGAACTCCATTGACACCTTGGCGGAGGCCGTCTTGGGCAAGAGTGATACCTTCAAAAAGGTGTTGGCCTTCAATATCCCAAAGACCCGCTCCTTTATGCACCTGGACACCGTCTTCACCATGGTGGACCGGGACAAGTTCACCGTTCACCCCAATATTTTGCAGAGCATCACCGTTTTTGTCATGGAACTGGATGAAAACCGGCAGATGCGCATCACCCAGGAGGACGGACGGCTGGAGGATATCCTGAAAGAGCACCTGCACCTGGACCACGTTACCCTCATCCCTTGTGGCCGGGGCGGTGCCATCGACGCGGCCCGGGAGCAGTGGAGCGATGGTAGCAATACCCTTGCCATCGCCCCCGGAGAGGTGGTGGTCTACGCCCGCAACGACGTGACCAACCGCTCCCTGGAGGACGCGGGGGTACGGATCCATGTCATTCCCAGCGCGGAGCTGTCCAGAGGCCGGGGCGGCCCCAGGTGCATGAGTATGCCGCTGTGGAGAGAGGATATTTAGAAAGACCGTCTTTGACCATGGCGCCGGCCGTGGGGAAGGAGCGGCGGAGTCCGCGTATTTTCGCCGCCCCGGTGCCGGGACGGCCATCATTGGAAGGATAAGGAGAAGAACTATGGCAGTAAATTTGAAAGGCAGAAGCTTTTTAACCCTGGAGGATTTTACCCCGGAGGAGATCCGTTACCTGCTGGACCTGGGCCACGACCTGAAGGCCAAGCGCCGGGCCGGTATTTGCGGCAATACCCTCAAGGGCAAGCATATCGTGCTGCTCTTTGAAAAGACCTCTACCCGCACCCGCTGCTCTTTCGAAGTGGCGGCCACCCAGGAGGGGGCCCATGTCACCTATCTGGATGCGGGCAGCTCCCAGATGGGGAAGAAGGAGTCTCTGGAGGACTCCGCCCGCGTCCTGGGCCGCTTCTTTGACGGCATTGAGTACCGGGGCTATGACCAGAAGGTGGTGGAGGACCTGGCAAAATGGGCAGGGGTTCCCGTCTGGAACGGGCTTACCGACGCCGACCATCCCACCCAGATCCTGGCGGATATGATGACCATCGAGGAGCACTGCAATAAGCCCCTGAACAAGATCAAGGTGGTGTTCCCCGGCGACGTGCGCAACAATATGTGCTATGCCTGGATGATCGGCGCGGCCAAGATGGGGATGCACTTTGTGGCCCTGGGTCCGGAGGAGCTGGCCAGGGAGATGGACAAGGAGCTGATCAAGCGGGTCTTTGCCACCGCCCGGGAAAACGGTGGCCTCATCGAGATTACCGATCACATGGAGGACCTGAAGGGGGCCGACGTGATCTACGGCGACATTTTCGCATCCATGGGGGAGGAGGACAAGATGGCCCGTCGGGCAGAGCTCCTGGCTCCCTACCGCGTGACTATGGATATGCTGAAGGCCACGGAAAACCCCGAGGTCAAATACCTCCACTGCCTGCCCTCCTTCCACGATTTTGAAACCCGGATGGCAAAGGAGTGGCGGGAAAAGGGCGTGGATATCCGTGAGGTGGAGGACGAGGTCTTCCGCAGCCGCCACAGCGTGGTCTTTGACGAGGCGGAAAACCGGATGCATTCCATCAAGGCCATTCTGGTGGCCACCATCGGCAAATAAAAAGGGGGGAGTCCCTTTGGGAAAGACCAAGTTCAAGATGCCTTCGGCCTACACCATTCTCTTCCTCCTCATCGCGGCGGTGGCCGTTTCCACCTGGCTGATCCCGGCGGGAAGCTATGTGTATGAGGACGGCGTGCCCGTGACGGGGACCTACAACCCGGTGGAGCAGTCCCCCCAAGGGGTGGGGGCGGTTTTGCTGGCCGCCTTCTCCGGGTTTTATGACGCGGTGGACGTGTGCCTGTTCATTCTGACGGTGGGCGGGTTCCTGGGAGTTGTGATGAAGACCGGGGCGGTGGACGCGGGCGTGGGAGCTGTGATCCGGGCCCTGGGCGGCCGGGAAAAGTGGCTGATCCCAATTTTGATGCTGTTTTTCGGCCTGGGAGGCACCACCTATGGTATGTGGGAGGAGACCATGGCCTTCTATCCCCTGCTGATCCCGGTGTTCCTCGCCGCCGGGTATGATGCGGTGGTGGGCATCTCCGTCATCCTTCTGGGAGCAGGGGCGGGGGTCATCAGCTCCACGGTGAACCCATTTGCCACGGGCATCGCCTCCGGCTTTGCGGGAGTGACCCTGGGGGATGGGCTGCTGCTGCGGATGATCCAGTGGGTGGTGTTTGAAGGTGCCGCCATCTGGTATGTCTCCTCCTATGCGGCAAAGGTGAAGCACGACCCCTCCCGGTCCGTTGTGGGCGTGGGCGCCGGGCGGCTGCAGGTGAGCGCCGACCAGGAGATCGCCCTGACGAACCGCCGTAAGGCCATCCTGGTGGTTTTTGGCGGGGTGTTTCTCATCATGACCTACGCCGTGGTGCCCTTTAACGAGATGGGCTTACCCCTGCCCACCCTTGGGTGGTGGTTTCCGGAGCTGAGCGCCCTGTTCCTGGTGGGGGGCGTGCTGGTAGGCCTCATCGACCGGATGGAGGAGGGGGAAATTGCCGAGACCTTTGTCTCCGGCTGTGCCGACCTTCTGGGGGTCGCCCTGATTATCGGCATCAGCCGGGGCATCACCGTTGTCATGAACGACGGGGCGGTGACGGACACGATTCTCCACTGGGGAGAGGAGGCCCTCTCCGGCACGGGGCCGGTGGGCTTTGTGGTGCTGGTGTATCTCATTTACCTTCCCTTGTCGGTGCTCATTCCCTCCTCCTCGGGCCTGGCCACCCTCTCCGTCCCCATCGTGGCGCCCCTGGGGCGCTTCGCGGGGGTGGGAGGTGACCTGGTGGTAACGGCTTTTCAGTCCGCCAGCGGCCTTGTGAACCTTATCACTCCCACGGCGGCGGTGGTGATGGGCGCTCTGGCTCTGGGCAAGGTGGGCTACGACCAGTGGTTCCGGTATGTCTGGAAGCTGATAGCATATTTCCTTGTGCTGACCATCGCCTTTCTGGCCATTGGCGCCATCATGGGCGGTTAAAGGCGAAGGAGCCGGCGGGGCAGTTCCCCTCCGGCTTCTTCTAATATACATCAAAAATGAATATTCATAGTGAATATGCAGAGGACTGGCACGTAAAAACCACGGAAAACCCGTGGTAGAAACAGGTTATTTTGATAAAAATGTGGAAAATCGGGAAAACTGTGCAAATATTTATGCAAAAATTTTGCACAGAGTATTGACATTCCCACCCGGTGGTGATAAGGTATCCACATTGGCAGAGGGAAATCTTCCCTTTGCGCCTGTGTCTCCTCCGTGGGCACGAAAAGATTGGAAAAGGAAGTTTTACTTATGAAAAAGATGTTTGCAATGATGCTGGCTCTGGCTATGACTTTGAGCCTGGCTGCCTGCGGCGCCAAGAAAGACGCTCCCGCCGCCTCCGCCCCTGCCGCCTCTTCCGCCCCCGCCGCCTCCGTCCCCGCTTCTTCCGAGAAGGAAGACGGCTGGTGGAAGGACGAGCTGACCACCGTGACCGACGGTGTGCTCACCGTGGCTACCAGCCCCGACTTCGCCCCCTATGAGTTCTACTCCATCAGCGATGACGGCACCCCCGAGCTGGCCGGCTTTGAAATGGCCCTGGCCCAGTACATCGCCGATTATCTGGGCTTGAAGCTGGAGGTCGTGGCCATGGACTTTGACGGCACCCTCACCGAGCTGCAGACCAAGTCCGTGGATCTGGGCATGGCCGGCTATTCCCCCAAGCCCGAGCGTGCCAACATCATGGACTTCTCCGAGATCTTCTACACCGGCGGCCAGTCCTTTGTGACCACCAAGGCCAACGCCGATAAGTTCCCCGCCCTGGCTGACGCCAACAAGGCCGAGTATTCCATCGGCGCCCAGACCGGCTCCATCCAGCTGGACCTGGCCAATGAGAACACCCCCGACGCCGATATCGTCTCCCTGCCCAAGGTAACTGACATCATCTCCGACCTGCTGGCCGGCAACCTGGACGGCGCTTTCATTGAGACCGTGGTGGCTGAGAGCTATGCCAAGAACTATCCCGACCTGGCTGTTGTCCTGAAGGTTCCCTATGAGCAGGAAGGCTCTGTGGTGGGCGTGTCCAAGGGCAACGAGGCCCTGCTGGCCGGCGTCAACGAGGCCATCGCCGCCGCTTTGTCTGACGGCTCCATGGATACCTTTGTCACCGAGGCCAACGAGCTGGCTTCCGGCAAGGTCGGCATCCTGGTGGATGGCGAGATCGTGACCGACTAAGTATCCCCAATTGCAGAAAACCACCTCATTCCTCCCCCGGTTCCGGGGGAGGAATTGGTGCTGTTTTGATAACGAACCTGAATTGAAAGAGAAAGAGGCGACTCTATGGATCACTTCATCCAAATGGAAAACTTCCCAAAGCTTTTGCCCTATGCGGAGCTTTTCGTCCAGGGCCTTACGGTGACGGTGCTGCTGGCGCTGTTTACCGTCTTGATCGGCTTTGTGCTGGCCATGTTCCTGGCAGTGATGCGGCTGTCCAACTTCCGGCCCCTGGCTTTTCTGGGTATGGACAAGGAGGGCCGTCCCCTGGACCATGGCCTGCGCTATCATGTGAGCCGGTTCAATCCCCTCAGCTTCCTGGCCACCGCCTATGTGGAGATCCTTCGTTCCACTCCTGTGGTGGTGCAGATCTTCATCATCTATTACGGCGTCTTCGGGATTATCAAGCTGCCCTCTTTCACCCTCTTCGGTTTTATCAAATTCGCTCGTTTCTTCCCCGGTGTGGTGGCGCTGGGCATGAACTCCGGCGCTTACCTCTGCGAGATCATCCGCTCCGGCATCCAGTCCATTGACGGCGGCCAGACCGAGGCGGCCCGCTCCCTGGGCCTGCGGCAGACTCAGAACCTGCGCTACATCATCTTCCCACAGGCGCTGAAGAACATTCTTCCTGCCATCGCCAACGAGTTTGTGGTCATTATCAAGGAGTCCGCCATGACATACACCATCGGTGTGCAGGACATCATGTTCGCCGTCAACGCGGTGAAGGGCGCCACCTTCATTATCATCGAGCCTCTTCTGGTGGCATCGGCCATCTACTTCTGCCTTTGCTTCCCCACCAGCAAGATCATCGCTTACTTCGAAAGGAGAATGAGCCGTGGCGACAAGAGATAACAGCCTCATTCAGGTCCGGGATCTGAAAAAGCACTATAACAAGGGCGCCATCAAGGCTCTGGACGGCGTCACGGTGGATATCAACCGGGGCGACGTGATGGTGGTCATCGGACCCTCCGGCTCCGGTAAGTCCACCTTTCTGCGCTCTCTCAACCTAATGGAGGAGCCCACCGGCGGTTCCATCGTCTTTGACGGCGTGGACATCACCAAGAAGAAAGTCCGTAACGCAGAGGGCAAGATGGTGAAGCTCAATATCGACGAACACCGCCAGAAGATGGGGATGGTGTTCCAGCATTTCAACCTCTTCCCCCACATGACCATCCTGGACAATATGACCCTGGCACCCATCCATGTCAAGCACGTGGACCGCGCCGCCGCCGAGGAAAAGGCCCTGGCACTGCTGGACCGGGTGGGATTGAAGGACCGCGCCGGAGCCTATCCCATCCAGCTCTCCGGCGGCCAGAAGCAACGGGTGGCCATCGTCCGCGCACTTGCTATGGAGCCGGAGGTGATGCTCTTCGACGAGCCCACCTCCGCCCTGGATCCCGAAATGGTGGGCGAGGTGCTGGACGTGATGAAGGAGCTGGCCCGGGAAGGCATGACCATGGTGGTGGTTACCCACGAGATGGGCTTTGCCCGGGAGGTGGGCAACCGCGTGCTGTTCATGGCCGATGGCAAGCTCCTGGAGGAGGGCACCCCGGAGGACATCTTCGGCCGTCCCCAGAATCCGAGACTGCAGGAGTTCCTCAGCAAAGTCCTGTAACCATGCGTGCGAAAGCGGGGTAGCGTCTACTCCCCCGCTTTTTACAAGACCGGAAAGGAAGATACCTTATGGATATGCGAAAAGAGGCGGCCCTCCGGGCCGTGGAAGAAAAGGCCCCCCTGATACGGGAGGCGGCGGAAAAGATCTGGGGATATGCGGAGCTGTCCTTACAGGAAGAGCGCTCCGCGGCGCTGTATTGCCGCCTGCTGGAAGCGGAAGGCTTCCGGGTGGAGCGGGGCATCTGCGGAATCCCCACCGCCTTTTCTGCCTCTTACGGCCAGGGCCGGCCCCTCATCGGCCTTCTGGCGGAGTATGACGCCCTGGCGGGCCTGTCTCAGAAGGCAGGAAGCCTCACGCAGGAGGAGCAGGTCCCCGGCGGCTGCGGCCACGGCTGCGGCCATAACCTGCTGGGGGCGGGAGCCATGGCGGCCGCCCTTGGCGTGAAGGCCTGGCTGGAGGAGACGAAAGGGCCCGGCACTGTGGTGCTCTTCGGCTGCCCCGGAGAGGAGGGGGGAGCCTCCAAGAGCTTCATGGCCCGGGAGGAGCTGTGGCGTGGACTGGATGCCGCCCTCACCTGGCACCCGGAGGATGCCAACGAGGTGGTCACCGGCTCCACCAATTCCTGCATCCAGGTGCAGTACAAATTTACCGGCGCCGCTTCCCACGCGGCAGGAGCCCCCGAAAAGGGACGCAGCGCCCTGGACGCCGTGGAGCTGATGAACATCGGCGTGCAGTTCCTCCGGGAGCACATGAGCGACAAGGACCGGGTCCATTACGCCATCACCGACGGCGGCGGCCGCAGCCCCAATGTGGTGCAGCCCCGGGCAAGCGTTTTGTATATGGTGCGCTCCAACCATGTCTCCGAGGCCGTGAAGCTCCAGGCCCGGGTGGATCAGATCGCCCAGGGCGCGGCCCTTATGACCGAGACCACTTTTGAACGCCAGTTCATCGACGGCTTGGCCGACACCATTCCCAACCACACCCTGGAGCGGGTGCTTTACGAAAATTTCAAGGCCCTGGGAGTGCCCGCCCACACGGAGGAGGAGCTGGCCTTTGCCGACGCCCTGTCCGCTACCTATCCTGACAGCGACGCTGTGCCCGGCGCCGGTACCCCCTATGACGCCGCCTACGCTGCCGAGGCCGCCCGGCTGCGGCGGGAGAGCGGACATGCCATGAATGATTTCCTCCTGCCTCTCTATCAGGGGGAGGCCTTCCATCCCGGCTCCACCGACGTGGGGGATGTGAGCTGGCAGACCCCGGTGGGTCAGATCCATGTGGCGGCCTGGCCCAACGGTTGTCCCGGCCATAGCTGGCAGAACGTCTCCTGTGCCGGGGCGGATATCGGCCTCAAGGCCGCCCTCCACGCGGGGAAGGTGCTGGCCTGCGCCGCTGTGGACCTGCTAACCCGGCCGGAGCTTCTGACGGCGGCCCGGGCGGAGTTTGAGACCGCCACCGTCCAGGGCTATACCTGTCCCATCCCGGCGGATGCCGTGCCGGTGGTGCCGGATTGAAAAAAGAAACGTTTGGTTTCCCCAAAACAGCATGGCCTGAATAGCCGGGGGTCATAAGAAAGTAATATCACATTTTCGCAGGGACGGCATGGCTTCGGTCATGCCGTTTCCTGTTTCATCAGTTCTTCCACAGGGTTAAAACCCACAAGGTCATAGGAAATACGGATGTTCTGCTGCCGCTTGCCGCTGCTCTTGCCCGGGGCTTCAATGTAGATCGCCTTGACAAGTTCCCGCAGAGCGTAGGGCGTAAGCTCCTGCAAATCCTCGTATTTGTGTGCCCGCTGGATGAACTGTTCCAAATTCTCAATCTGTCGTTCCTGTACTTCAATATCCTGCTCATCATAGAAAACCGTTCATCCGTAATGCGTCCTGCCACATTGTCCTCATAGATACGGATAAACAGCCGATCAAGTTCCGTCAACCGCTTCTCTGCCTGTGTCAGACGCTTCCCGTGCTGCTGCGGTAGGGACATATTCAAAACTTTGTGATTGGTGCTGTTTGCGTCAGCAAATTGCATCAATCGCAAAGTCCGCAGGGATAACCGCAAAGCGGCGCAAGGGGTGCAGCCCCTTGTACGGAACGAAGTGACGCAAAACAGACCGGACACCTGAATGTCCGGGCTGTCTGCCTCGCAGAGCGCACTTTTATACAGGGCTTGACCCTGTATAGAAGTGCGCCCTTTCATTCTGAATGGCTTTGAAGTGGCGGGCAAACTGGAAGTTGTCAAGGAGAAAAATTTTTCGAAGAAGAACCTTGACTTTTGATAATTAATGATATATTATATCAATAAGAAACTTATATAAATAAGGTGAAGGCTATGGCAAGACGTAATACGATCCAACGCTCCTTAGTTTTGGAGGCAGTGAATAAATTGCATTGCCACGCCACAGCAGATGAGGTTTATGAAGAAATCATCAAGGAGCATCCGACGATCAGCAAGGCAACCGTATATCGAAATCTGAATCTGTTATCGGAAATGGGCGAAATCCGCCGGCTGGAAATTCCGGGCAGTGCCGACCGTTACGACCATATCCCCCGCAACCACTGCCATGTGAAATGTAAAGTTTGCGGGCGCGTCTTTGATGTGGACATGGATTTTGTCACTGGCCTTGAGAATGGGATCAAGGATACCCATGGATTTGACTTCACCGGTTATGACATCATCTTTCATGGTATCTGTCCGGAATGCAAGAAACAGCAGGATTCCGTTCAGGAATAAATTCACTTCGGAAAAGGCGCGGAAACGAGCGTTTTCATAAATCAAATTTTTAGGAGGATTATCATGCGAAGCATTACTAAGTTAGACCTGCAGTACGCACACCGTTTTTATGGTTTCAAAGGAGAGGCCCAGTATCTGCATGGACATACCGGCGTTCTGACCATCGAAGTTGAGGACACTGTTGAACCGGGCGTGAATATGGTCTTCCCCTGCAACGAAATTCAGAAGACGGCATGGGAGGTTCTGAAGAATTTCGATCATGCTCTGATTCTGCGGGAAGACGATCCGTTGCTGCCTGCAATTCTGAAGGTCTATGAAGAGCAGGGAATCAAGGATGGCGCTCCGACCAACAAGATGAAGGGCCCCGCATTCCAGACCGAACTGGCCACAGCCTATCCTGATTGCCGTCTGGTCGTCACGAAAGAGACCATGACCGTCGAGGGCATGATCAAGATCGTCTATGAACTCCTGAAGGACAGGCTGAATATCGCCAAGCTGACTTTCACCAGCGGCGTGAATGCTGCGTCCCAGGAATACAAGCCGGAAGGCACGAAGGATCGCTGCCCCCTGTGCGGCATTGCTCTGAACGAAAAAGGCGTATGCCCGAAGTGTGGGTACAAGAAGCAGTAATTCCTATGTGAAAATCAGAACGTCCGAAGAGTCCGCAGATTCTTCGGACGTTCTGCTTATATTCAACCAGCAGCTTTTTTGGAACATATGCCATACTGTCTTATGAGCATCCGCGTAAGGCCATGCTGTTTTTTACGATAAAGATGGCAGCCTGGTTGTTTTTCCCTAAAGAGGGAAAAGGAACAAAAAAATTTTTAGCTAATACAAAAAATTTGTTTGCTTTTTGGGAGGGATATGCTATCATGATGGAAGAACTGTGTTGAAACGGAAAGGAGACCCCCCATGAAAACGATCCAGTCCAGCCGGGAACTGCTGTTCCAGTTCCATGGAAGGCCCCCTCTGGGCGCCGCCGTTTCCCTCGCCCTGCAGCATCTTGTGGCCATGATCGTAGGCTGCGTCACACCGCCCATCATCATCGCCGGGGCCATTGGCCTGCCCCAGGAGGAACGGGTGCTGCTGATCCAGGCCTCTCTCGTGATGTCCGCCGTCTGTACGCTGATCCAGCTCTTCCCCATAGGGAAATATTTCGGCGCGGGGCTGCCGGTGATCCTGGGTGTGAGCTTTGCCTATGTGCCCAGTATGCAGGCCATCGCCGCCTCCGGGGGAGGGGTCTCGGCCATTGCCGGCGCTATGTTGGTGGGCGGCATCATCGCTATCTTGGTGGGTGTCTTTGCAAAGCAGATCCGTGCCCTGTTTCCGCCGGTCATCACCGGCACGGTGGTCTTCACCATCGGCCTTTCCCTCTATCCCACCGCCATCAACTACATGGCCGGCGGCACCGCCAACACTTATGAGCTGGTGGTGGAAACCAAGGGGCTGACGGAGGCCCTGGTCTACGGCTCCTGGCAGAACTGGCTGGTGGCCGCCCTGACGCTGGCGGTGGTTATCGGCCTGAATAACTTTGCCAAGGGTATCTGCAAGCTGGCCTCCATCCTGCTGGGCATGATCTTCGGCTATGTGGTGGCCCTTTTCTTCGGCATGGTGAGCTTTGCCGACGTGGGGAGCGCAGCCTGGTTCTCCCTTCCTGAGTTCATGCACTTTGGCCTTACCTTTGACCTCTCCGCCTGCATCGCCCTGGGGCTGCTGTTTGCCATCAACTCCATTCAGGCCATCGGCGATTTCACCGCCACCACCATTGGCGGCATGGACCGGGAGCCCACCGACCGGGAGCTGCAGGGCGGTATCATCGCCTACGGCGCAGGCAATATCCTTACGGCCCTCTTTGGCGGCCTGCCCACCGCCACATATTCCCAGAATGTGGGCATCGTGGGCAGCAACAAGGTGGTAAACCGCACCGTATTCACGTTGGCAGGCGGCTTTTTGCTGCTGGCGGGCGTGTGTCCCCGGTTCGCCGCCATTCTCACCACCATCCCCCAGTGCGTGCTGGGGGGCGCCACCATCACCGTCTTTTCCAGCATTGCCATGACCGGCATGAAGCTCATCGCCTCCGGGGGCCTCACTCCCCGGAATACCACCGTGGTGGGCCTGTCCGCGGCGCTGGGCGTGGGGCTCTCCCAGGCCAGCGCGGCGCTGAGCCAGTTCCCCGCTGCTGTTACCATGATTTTCGGCAAGTCCCCGGTGGTCATCGCCACCATTATGGCAGTGCTTTTGAACATCATCCTGCCCATAGACAAGACGGAAAAGTGAGCTGAACCTGGGACGTCAGGAAAGGGCTGAAAAGAGAATTTTGACGCAGAAAAAGCGGCATGATGAAAATCATGCCGCTTTTTTGACCGTTTTGCCGGATTTAAAGATAGGTGTGGTCGAAGCCGTAGGGCAGCAGGGCCTTGAGGGGCAGGGCCATCTCTTCCCCGGCCTTGTTCAGGCAGATGACCTCGATGTTGGGGGCAAATTCGTTGAGCACCTGGCGGCACTCGCCGCAGGGAACGCAGTAATCGTCGCTCCGTCCGGCCACCACAATGCGCACAAAATCCCGGTGGCCCTCGCTGACGGCCTTGACCACGGCGGTGCGTTCGGCGCAGATGGTGGCGGAGTAGCCCGCGTTTTCGATGTTGCAGCCGGTGAACACGGTGCCGTCGGCGCATTCCAGGGCGGCACCCACGGGAAAATGGGAGTAGGGGCAGTAGGCCTTATCCAACATGGCGACGGCGGTGGCTTTCAGTTCTTCACGAGTCATGATGTACCTCCTTGATGGCAGTGAAACGGGTGGGATACGGGCACCCCATTTCCTATGAAATGCGCCCGGGGATTGTGGGCCTTAGTCCTTGGAGCGGTTCAGTTCAGCCAGCCCACTTCCCGCTGGGGCCGCACATCCAGGTCGATGATGTCGGCGGCATCGTAGAAGCGCATATAGCGTTCCCGGCTCTTGGCGGAGCGGAGAGTGGTGCCGTCGGGATGGAGGCGGTCGCAGATTACGGCGGAGATATCGCTCTTGCACTTGGACCAGGAGTCGATGCCCACGGAGCAGAAGATACGGAAGCCGTGCTGCTGCATCCACTGGAAGGCGGGACCGGTCTGCTGCACGTCGTCGCCGTCCAGGCGGCCGCCGAAGGGATAAAAGAGGACACTGATTTCGCCGATGAGGCTGCCCACCTCGTCAAACCACTTCTGCATATCGGCGGCGGCCACCTCGGCGCTGCGGGAATTGAGGCTGATGTGGCCCCAGGTGTGGCTGCCGAAGGTCCAGCCGGTGCGTTTGAGCTCGGCGATAATGGGCTTTACGGCCTCAATCTCACTCTGGCGGAAAGCCTCCCGCTCCGCCGTCTGGTCATCCTTGTCCGTCTGGGTGCGGTAACCTAAAAGGCCCTCATAGCCAGTGACACTGAGGCATCCCTTGGCACCGAAGGGGGAGAAGTCCGGGTGCTCCTCCACAAATTTATCCAGGATGGTCACGGCGTCCAGATCCCGGCTTACCACCTCGTTTCCGGCGGGGTCCAGGCCCCAGGACCAGATCTTGCCGTCCTCCCCCAGAATGAGCTTGTAGGTAAAGCCGTTGGCGAGCATATACTCGTAGTAGTTCACATCATCATAGGAGAAGATGAGGGGCTTTTTTCCCTCGGGCAGGTAAAGGGTGTTCTTCACCATCCGGGTCTCCCCGGCCTCATTGGTCTGCTCGGACCAGCAGTCCATGATGTCCACCAGGATGTAGCCCTTTTCGTAAAGGCTGTTCAGGATCTTGAGGTACTCCCCGGCGGTGACCATCCAGTCGTCGATCCCGTCGGACTTGTAGTCCCCATCAAAGGCCAGCTCCGGGTAGGCTACCACGGGGTGGAAGAACAGGTGCTCCACCACGCCGTCATAGGCGGCATAAGTGACGCCGTCCCGGACGCCGCCCTCGGGCATCACCGTGGGGTCGAGAATTTCATAAGGCGTGGGTTCGGGTTTTATATCCTCCGGTTGGGAGGAGGCAGCACTTCCGGTGGCGGAAGAGGAAGCGGAGGAAGACGTGGAGGAAGAAGGAGCGGAAGCTGCGGGAGGGGCAGGCTCCTTTTTTCCGCAGGCGGAAAGAGAGAAAAGCATAAAGCAGGCGAGGAAAAGCGAGGTGAAGCGCCGCATAGGCAAACGTCCTTTCTGTCGAATTTCACTATAAATATAGTATATCAGCATTCCGGGCAGAAAGGAAACAACAAAAGGGTGACAAAATGGGGGTTGATGGCGGGGCGGGGTGCTCAAGGCTGTGGAAAAGGCGCTTTTGCAAGCTGGGGCGGAGTTCATCCGCCCTGCGGCTACCGCTTGTCCCCAGGCTTGAAGAGAAGGGCCATGAGAACGGCAAAGACCACCGCCGCCGTGATGCCGCCGGCGGTGGCGGTAAGGCCCCCGGTCAGGACGCCCAGCCAGCCCTTTTCCCCCACCGCCTTCGCTACGCCCTTGGCCAGGCTGTGTCCAAAGCCGGTGAGGGGAACGGTGGCCCCCGCGCCGCCCCAGTCCGCGATGGGCTGGTAGATGCCCAGGGCGCTGAGGATCACGCCCGCCACCACATAGCCCGTCAGGATGCGGGCGGGGGTGAGCTTGGTCTTGTCGATCAGGATCTGACCGATGGCGCAGAGGATGCCGCCGCAGATGAATGCCTTGAGATATTCCATGACAAACGCCTCCAGGATGTGTTCTGATACGGATTCCCCTTTCAAATTCGGGCTTGAAAGGGGGATGCAGTGCAACGCACCATAACCATATGAGGGCAGTTTTTCCATAACGGGTGAAATTATGCGAAAATGTGCGGAAAGAAACAGGCCGGCCCGGTGGGCCAGCCTGTAAAACGGTCAATTATTTGACGCAGGAGCTGCGCTCCGACACCTGCACGCCAGGGCAGAAGCTGCTTTCTTCGCCGCGCCTGGGGGGCGGGCTCTGCCGGGCTTTTCAGGCAAGCTGAAAGGCGGGGCCTCATCTCCCGAACAGGCCCTCCGGGATGCGGATGTCCTCCCGGGGCACCCTGGCCCAGTCGAAATCCGCCAGCAGCGCCTTTGCGCTTTTCGCCTCCGCCGAGGGGTTGAAGCCGCCTAAAAAGGCCAGGCGGCCCAGGATCTCCTCCGACGTCAGCTTCCCCCGCAGATCTTCCAGCCCCGCGTCGGCGTCCCGCTTGGACAGCCGCCGCCCGTCGGCGGAGAGCAGCAGCGGAAAGTGGATGAATTCTGGGGCCTTCAGCCCCAGCAGGCGGTAAAGGTAAAGCTGCCGGGGAGTGGAGGAGAGCAGGTCGCTGCCCCTGACCACCTCCGTCACGCCCATGGCGGCGTCATCCACCACCACGGCAAGCTGGTAGGCGAACATCCCGTCGGACCGGCGCAGGAGGAAATCTCCGCAGTCCCGGGCAAGGTTTTCCCGGTAAGGCCCCATATGGCCGTCGGTGAAGCCCCAGTCCTCATCCGGCACTGCCAGCCGCAGCGCCGGGGGACGGCGCTTTTCCGCCCGCTCCGCCTCCGTCAGGCGGCGGCAGGTGCCGGTATAGATGGCCTGGCCGTCGGAGCGGTGGGGGGCAGAGGCGGCGTGGAGCTCCGCCCGGGTGCAAAAGCAGGGATAGACCAGCCCCTTGTCCCGCAGCTTTTCCAGGGCGGCTTCGTAAAGGGCTGTCCGTTCACTTTGATAATAGGGTCCGCTGCCGCTGTCCGCCTCCGGGCCTTCGTCCCAGTCAAGGCCCAGCCAGCGCAGGTCCTCCAGCATGATTTCGGCATAGCGCCGGGGGCAGCGGGCGGTGTCCAGGTCCTCAATGCGCAGAACCACCTTCCCGCCCTTTTGCCGGGCGCTGAGCCAGGCCAGCAGGCAGCAGAGGATATTCCCCAGATGGATGCGTCCGCTGGGGGAGGGGGCAAAGCGTCCCACTGTCTCCATATCGTCCTCCTTAGGCAAAATGGCTCACATAGTAGTTGGAATTTTTCAAAAGCTCTCCGTCCAGGGCCTCATAGCCCATCCGTTCGGCCAGGGTGGGCAGTTGGGAAAAGAGGTTTACCCCCAGGCCCAGCCGGTCGCCCTCAATGGTAAAGCCCATGGCGGCCAGGGTGGTGGGGAACAGATCCAGGGAGGTGAATTTCCGCAGGGTCTGCCGGGCGGCTTCGGCGCCGACAGCGTTCAAAAAGCAGTTGTACACCCGCCGCTCCTCTACGGCCGTTTCCCCTACCAGGCTCTTGTCCATCCGGGGATGATCCCCCATGATGACGATGGTGGTGTTTTCGTAGA
The DNA here is from genome assembly GCA_016293265.1 of Oscillospiraceae bacterium. Taxonomy (GTDB): domain Bacteria; phylum Bacillota; class Clostridia; order Oscillospirales; family Oscillospiraceae; genus Oscillibacter. Next base: position 32,298 of record JAEDEN010000007.1, read on the forward strand.
AGGGCTGCTCCTTGCACCAGTCAATGAAGGCCGCCGCCTGCCGGTCGGCGCAGGAGACCACATTGGCCGCCACGGAGTCGTATTCCGCCTGGCAGTCATGGCAAAGATACCCGTCCTGGAAGTGGGTGTCCACCGTCAGCATGGTGAGGTGGAAGGGCTCCTCCGCCGCCGCCAGACGGGTCAGCTCGTCTTTGGCGATCTCGTAAAGGTATTTGTCCTCAAAGCCCCACCAGACGTAATAATCCGGGTCGATATAGCCTTTTTCCCGGGCGGTGAAGAGGTCGAAGATCTCATAATTCCCGTGCTGGAGGAAGTAATCCTTCCGCCCGGCGAACTCACTGTCCGACCCACAGAGGAACTCGTTGTGATAGCCCTGGCCGGCCAGAATATCCCCCAGGGCGGTGAGGCCGGCGGCAAAGCTCTCCCGCTCATCCATGGAGTTGCCGTTCACCGGGAAGGAAAAGGGGATACCGGCGGAGGTTCCCAGCAGCGCCGCCATGGTCCAGGTGGTGCGGAGAGCCGAGTGGAAGCCTCCCAGACCCTCCGTCTCTGAAAAAGAGACGTTTTCCGCCGCCAGGGCGGTGAGATTGGGAATGAGATTGACCTCCTGCAGTCCGCCCTCGGCGGCGGAGGCGTAGGAGGTTTCCATGCTCTCCAGATAGATGCAGATAAGGTTCCGCTTTTCTGCCGGAGGGGTGATTGCAACGTCCAGCGGGTCCACGTATTCCTCCTCGTAGATGGTGGAGGCGTTGCGCCAGGCCTCCAGATAGCCGGAAATATCCAGGAGGCTGTCGGCATATTGATAAGTCGCCGCCAGTGCCCAGAGGCTCACCCCCAGCATCACAAGCTCCGTCAGACCCAGGGGCTCCCAGCTCCGCTCCCCCGTGCAGAGGGCAAGACGCACAAAATGCCGCAAAAGCACCACCGCCCCAAAGATGCCGAAGTACCACAGTGACCAGCGGCCCACCAGCGGCAGGCAGGAGCGGATACACCGCTCCGCCACGTCATGGCCCGTGCCCTTCAGGGGGGCGGCCAGGGTATACAGCAGGTCGCTGAAGCCGATGCCATAGGTCTTCTGCATCCACTCCGCCGCGCCGCGGCCACAGGCGGCCGCCAGAAACAGCACCGAGGCCATCCCGCCTGCCAGCCATCCCAGAGAGTGGTATTTCCGCTTCGTTTTCCGCCTTCCACACTCAATTCTCACACAAACAGTCCCCTGAACATAAAATAAATCATGCTTTATGTTAGCACAGTCGTTTTTTGTCGTCAAGGATTTCTACCTTACACCTGAGACTGTCCCGTCCGGACAGGGCGGCATCCTGGGATTCCGTCATGCCCGGCATGGAAAATCCTGTACAACTGCCGGATGGGGTAGTATAATATAAAGCTAAACGACCCATCCATTTTTGACCAAAGAGGTGTTTTTTGTGAGTGATGAGATGCGCACCTTCGGCTATATCTGCCCCAAGTGCGGCAAGGCAGTGATGAAGAGCCGCAGCGTGTTTGCGCTGGAGGCCTCTGACGCCGAGATCGCCTGTGACTGCGGTGAAAGCGTTCTGCATACCAAGTTCGACGGCCGGAATTATCAGATCTATGTCCCCTGCGGCATCTGCGGCCAGACCCATATGGCAGACTGCCCTCCCCAGCGGGTGCTCCGGGGGGCAACGGCCCTGGGCTGCAGTGAGACGAAGCAGTTTTGCTGCTATATCGGCGACGAGGGCACCGTGGAAAAGAACCTGCGGGAGCTTTCCGTTCTGGTGCAGAAGGAAAAGGATGCGGAGGACCAGGAGGCCTTTTTGGACAATGTCATCATGTACGAGGTCCTCTCCGAGCTGAAGGAGATCGCATCCCGGCCCAACGGCATCACCTGCGCCTGCGGCTCCAAAAGCTGCGGCATGGAGATCCGCCGCTCCGCCGTGGACCTTGTCTGCCGGACCTGCGGGGCGAAGCTGCGCATCCCCGCCGCCACGGACCGGGACCTGGATGACCTTTGCTGCCACATGAAGCTGGTGATCCCCGGGGCATGATGGTTACTTCCTTTGCCGCTTTCCTTGCGGCGGTGCTGTTTTGCGTGGTTACGGGGCACAGCCTCCTCTGGGCGCTGTGGCTGGGCATCGCCCTCTTTTCCGCTGTGGGAGTGAGGCGGGGCCACGCTCCCCGGTCCATCGCGGCTATGGCCTGGAAGAAGGGCCGCACCTCCCTCATTGTCGTCCCGGTGTTTTTCTTCATCGGCATGGTGACGGCCCTGTGGCGTTCCTCCGGCACCATCGCCTACTTCCTCTACTATGGCTTGAAGGGCATCTCCCCGCCCCTCTTTCTCCTTATGGCCTTCCTGCTCTGCGCGCTGCTGTCCTTCGCCCTGGGCACCAGCTTCGGGGTTGCGGGCACGGCGGGAGTGGTTCTCATCACCATGGCCCGTTCCGGCGGTGTGGACCTTGCCCTGACGGCCGGGGCCATTGTCTCCGGGGCCTATTTCGGGGACCGCTGCTCCCCTATGTCCTCCTGCGCAGCTTTGGTGGCCGCCTGTACAGGAACGGAGCTTTACTCCAACGTGCGGGAGATGCTGCGCACCGCCGCCCTCCCCACGGTTCTGGCGGCGGCTGTCTACGGCGTCCTTTCCCTGCGCAACCCCATGGACGGGGCGGATACCGCAGTGCTCTCCGCCCTGTCGGAGGGCTTCCGCCTCCATTGGGCGGTGCTGCTGCCGGCGGTATTGATGCTGCTGCTGCCCCTTGCCAGGGTCCCTGTAAAGTGGGCCATGGCGGCAAGCGCCTTTACCGCCCTGGTTCTCAGCGTCCTTTTGCAGGGAATGCCCCTGCCTGATGCCCTGGGCTGCGCCGTGGTGGGCTACAAGCCGGAGGGCCCCCTGGGAGCCATTCTCGGCGGAGGCGGCGTGGTGTCCATGATGAAATCCGCCGCCATCGTCTTTTCCACCAGCCTGTATGCCGGCATCCTGGACGGCATCGACGCCCTCTCCGGCGCCGGTAAGCGGATCGAAGGGCTGGTGGAAAAGCTGGGGCTCTTTCCCGCCACTGCCATCGTCAACATCCTCACCGGCTGCTTTTTCTGCAACCAGAGCGTGATCGTCGTTCTGGGGGAGCAGCTCATGGCCCCCCACTACCGCCGCGCGGGGCTGTCCAGACAGACGCTGGCCATGGACATCGCCAACTCCGGCGTCATGCTGGCGGGGCTGATCCCCTGGTCCATCGCTATCTCCATCCCCCTGTCCATGCTGGACGTGGGACTGGAGGCCATCCCCTGGTGCATCCTTTTGTACCTGGTGCCTTTGTGCTATCTCTTTACAAGGCGCTTCTTCCTGCCCGGCCAGAATCCGGCCGGATCCTAAAACCTATCCCGCCGGCGGCCCTCTGCGGCACCCGGCGGCCCCCCGGGGCAGCCGGAGCACTTCCCCGGGGTACCGTATCAGAAAGGACTTGATGGTTCCATGATTTCCCTGCTCGCCCGCATCTTCATCAAGCCGGAGGGCAAGTCCGCCGCCCAGGTCCGCAAGGCCTACGGCACTCTCTCCGGTGTGGTGGGCATCCTGCTCAACATTCTCCTCTTCGCCGGGAAATTCCTGGCGGGTACCCTCTCCCATTCCATCGCTATCACGGCGGACGCCTTCAACAACCTCTCCGACGCCGGTTCTTCCGTTGTGACGCTGCTGGGCTTCCAATTGGCGGGCCAGCGTCCCGACCCCCATCACCCCTTCGGCCACGGACGCATTGAGTATCTCTCCGGCCTGGCCGTCTCCATGATGATCCTGCTGATGGGCTTCGAACTGGCCAGATCCTCCCTGGAGAAGATCCTTCACCCCGCCGCCGTGGATTCCAGCGCTGTGGTCATCGCCATCTTGTGCGTGTCCATCGGGGTGAAGTTGTACATGTCCTTCTATAACCGCCGCCTGGGGTCTAAGCTGAACGCCCCTGCCATGCTGGCCACCGCCGCCGACTCCCTCAGCGACTCCGTGGCCACCCTTGCCGTTCTGGCCGCCACCCTCATCTCCCGCTTCACCAACGTTATGATCGACGGCTGGTGCGGCATATTGGTGGCAGCGTTTATCCTCTGGTCCGGCTTCAATGCCGCCAAGGATACGATCAATCCCCTCCTGGGCACCGCCCCCACGAAGGAGTTCGTGAACCAGATTTCCACGCTGGTGCTCTCCCATCCGGTGGTGCTGGGCATCCACGACCTGCTGGTTCATGACTACGGCCCGGGACGGCTGATGATCTCCCTTCATGCGGAAGTTTCGGCCGCAGGGGATGTGCTGGCCCTCCACGACGAGATCGACAACATCGAACGCCAGCTCCAGCGGGAGCTGAACTGCCACGCCGTCATCCACATGGACCCTGTGGTCACCGACGACGGCGCCGTGGCCAAGACGAAGCAGGCCGTCGCCGCCCTGACGGCGGACATTGACCCCCGCCTCACCATCCATGATTTCCGAATGGTCACCGGACCCACCCACACCAACGTCATCTTCGATGTGGTGGCCCCCTACGGCTTTTCCGTGACCGACGAGGCGCTGGCGGCGGAGATCCAGCGGCGGGTAGCCGCCCTGGAGGGCAATTACTTTGCCGTTGTCACCGTGGACAAGAGCTATACCTGATGACAGTTAAGACGCGCCTGCGGGCGCGTCTTTTCCTTTTGCCGGAACAGCCCCCACCCCTTCCGCATATTCCTCCCGCGTTTCGGGCAATCTATGGAAAACCTATCAAAGAGGTGACTTCCATGAACGAAAAGCGCGTCGGAACGCGCACCATCGCCCTCGCCTATCCGCCCTCTGTCCTCTCCTGCGCCGCCGTCGGCGGGAAAATGGAGAGTCAGGGGCCTCTGGCCTCCTTTTTTGACGAACTGGGGCAGGACTCCTTCTTCGGGGAAAAGACCTGGGAAAAGGCGGAGTCCACCATGCAGAAAAAAGCCCTACAGACTGCCCTGAACAAGGCAAGCCTCAAGCCCAAGGACCTGGACTACGTCCTGGGGGGCGACCTGTTGAACCAGTGCATTGGCTCCTCCTTTGGCCTCCGGGACTTTGGCATCCCCTTCTACGGCCTTTACGGCGCCTGTTCCACCATGGGGGAATCCCTCTCCCTGGCCGCCCTGCTCATTGACGGAGGCTACGCCCGCACCGCCGCCGCCATCACCTCTTCCCACTTCTGCACGGCGGAGCGGCAGTACCGGATGCCTGTGCCCTACGGCAGCCAGCGCCCCCCCACCGCCCAGTGGACGGCCACCGCCTCCGGCTGCACCATTCTCACCGGGGAGGGGAACGGGCCCTATATCACCCACGTCACCTGCGGCAAGATCGTGGACCGGGGCGTGGCTGACGCCAACAACATGGGGGCGGCCATGGCTCCGGCGGCCTACGACACCCTGGCTGCCTTCTTCCGGGACACGGGTACAAAGCCCTCGGATTACGACCTGGTCCTCACCGGCGACCTGGGGACTCTGGGCCACGATATCGTCCGGGAGTTCTTTATGCGGGACGGCATCGACATGGGGGAGGGGTTCCAGGACTGCGGCCTTTTGCTCTATGACCGTCAGCAGCAGGATATGCACGCCGGGGCCTCCGGCTGCGGCTGTTCCGCCGCTGTTCTCAATGGCTACCTGCTCTCCCGTTTCCGGGACGGCAGTCTCAAGCGCATCGTCTTTGCCCCCACGGGGGCGCTGCTCTCTCCCACCTCCAGCTTCCAGGGGGAATCCATCCCCGGCATCTGCCACGCTGTATGCATTTCGTGCGATAAATAGTTCTTGGGCTGCAACTCCGAAAGTTCACCCGGAACCCCCAAAAAGGAGGCTGATACCTGCGGACAGGATCGTGATCGCCTTTTCCAACGCCGTAACCTGGCTCCGCCCCCTGCAGGAGGCCATTCCCGTGGAGATACGGCCCGCTGCCGCACACAAGAGAAAGGACGCACCCGGAGGGTGCGTCCTTTTGCTGTGTACAGTTATGCCTGTCAGTGGAGGCTCAGGGCTTCCAGCACATCGTAGCGATCCATTTGGAAGGGCTTGGTCATGGCCAGGGCCTCCTCCATGTCGATGTCTACCACGCGGCCCTCCTGGGTGGCGATGACCCGGTTGCCCTTATTGGCCACAAGGCTCATGACGGCATGGTAACCCATGCGGCTGGCGGTCTCCCGATCCCGGGAGGAGGGAGAACCACCCCGCTGAATGTGGCCCAGGACGGTGACACGGGGGTCGATGCCGATCTCATCGTGGATGCGCTTGCCGATGTCCACGGCGCTGCCCGCACCCTCGGCCACCACGATCATAAAGTGGGTGACGCCTGCCAGACGGGCCTTGCGGATGGCCTCCACGATGTCCCGCTGGAAATCCACGGGACGCTCGGGGATGAGCACCGCGGTGGCGCCCACGCTGATGCCCACATACAGGGCGAGGTAGCCCGCGTGGCGGCCCATGACCTCCACCACGGAGCAGCGTTCGTGGGACTGCATGGTGTCCCGCAGCTTATCAATGCACTCCACGGCGGTGTTGCAGGCGGTGTCGAAGCCGATGGTGTAGTGGGAGCAGCCAATATCGTTGTCGATGGTGGCGGGGATACCCACCACCTGCAGGGACTGCCCGTGCTCCGCCGCCTGGCGGCTCAGGGCCAGAGCACCCCGGAAGGTGCCGTCGCCGCCCACGGCCACAATGCCGTCCAGGCCCAGCAGCTTGCAGGTGCCCAGGGCCTTTTCGCGGCCGGGGGCGGTCTTGAATTCCTCGCTGCGGGCGGTATAGAGGATGGTGCCCCCCTTGTGGATGATGTGGCTGACGCTGGAGGCGTCCATCTGGATAAAATCTCCGTTGATGAGTCCGTTCCAGCCCCGGCGGATGCCGATGCACTCCACGCCCCGGCTGATGGCCGTGCGGGTCACGGCGCGGACGGCGGCGTTCATGCCGGGGGCGTCACCGCCGCTGGTGAGGACGCCGATGCGTTTGACTGCCTTTTCCATATATGTTGGCTCCTTTCGGAAAACGTAATGCGGATCAAGGGGCAGAACACCCTTGAGACAGATGATAGCAGGGGGACCAGAAGTTGTCAATAAGGTTTAAGGAAAAGGATTTCCTACGGTGAAAAACGTTTAATCAGATGAGAAAGGTGGAAAAGAAAGGAAAGATGCGGCACGGAAAAGGGATGATGTCCGACGACGGAAATGAAAAAATACAAGGCAGTTGCTTGACAAACGGGGCGGAATCCTGTAATTTAATGCGTAACAATAATTCCAAATACGATGACAGGGAGAAAGTTTTTCCGATACGCTTCAGAGAGTTGCCGGTCGCTGCGAGGCAACGCAACGCGGGAAAACGTCACTGGCCCTTGAGTAGTCCTGCTGAGATGTACATCGTTTAGGCGGGAACGGGTTTCCTCACCGTTACCAAAGAGGCTGTATTCGCCGCGGAGCGGCCGATATGGAAAGCGGGCAGAATTTGCCAACAAGAGTGGTACCGCGGAAGCAGCAGCTTTCGTCTCTTCAATGGAGGAGACGGAGGCTTTTTTTGTTGCCCGGCGGCGGAAAAAGGTCCCGCGATTTGAAATCATATGGAAGCGCCGCCTGACACGGCGCATAAAACAGGAGGAACCGACATGAAGCGCATCAAAATTTTTGACACCACCCTCCGGGACGGCGAGCAGTCCCCCGGGTGCAGCATGAACCTGTCTGAAAAGATCGAAATGGCCCGGCAGCTGGAAAAGCTGGGGGTGGATGTCATCGAGGCGGGTTTTGCCATCGCCTCTCCCATGGACCACAAAAGCGTGAAGGCCATCGCCGCCGCTGTCAGCGAGCCCGTGGTGGCAAGCTTGGCTCGGTGCACCAAGGGGGACATTGACGCCGCCTGGGACGCCGTGAAGGAAGCAAAGAAGCCCCGCATCCACGTCTTCCTGGCCACCAGCGATATCCACATGGAGTACAAGCTGCAGATGACCAGGGAGCAGGTGCTCCAGTCCATCAGCGAGATGGTGGCCTACGCCGCAAGCTTGTGCGGGGATATCGAATTTTCCGCCGAGGACGCTTCCCGCTCCGATCCCGCCTTCCTGGCAAGGTGCTATGAAAACGCCATTGCCGCCGGCGCCACCACACTGAATGTCCCCGACACGGTGGGCTACTCCACGCCCCAGGAGATGTATGACCTGATTTGCTATCTGAAAGAGCATGTGAAGGGCATCGACGGTGTGGATATCTCCGTCCACTGCCACAACGACCTGGGCATGGCCGTTGCCAACTCCCTGGAGTGCATCCGGGCCGGCGCCACCCAGGTGGAGTGCACCGTCAACGGCATTGGCGAGCGGGCCGGCAACGCCAGCCTGGAGGAGGTCGCCATGGCTCTGCGGACCCGCCGGGACTTCTATCAGGCGGAAACCGGTATCAATACCCGCCAGATTTACCGCTCCAGCAAGCTCCTGAGCAACATCACCGGCGTGCCAATCCCCCCCAGCAAGGCCATCGTGGGCGCCAACGCCTTTGCCCACGAGTCCGGCATCCACCAACACGGCGTGCTGGCCAACGCCCAGACCTACGAGATCATGAACTCCGCCGACGTGGGCGTGCCCCAGAATACCATGGTGCTGGGTAAGCACTCCGGCAAGCACGCCCTGCGGGACAAGCTTCTCTCCATGGGCTATGAGCTCACCGACGAGGAGATGGAAAAGGTCTTCGCCCGCTTCAAGACCCTGGCGGACAAAAAGAAGAATATCACCGGAAGCGACATTGAGGCCCTGGTGCTCCACCGCCGCAACGCCTTCCTGGCAAGCTGCGAGCTGATGAGCCATGTGGTGAACACCGGCCACGGCGTGCCCAATACCTCTTATATCCAGATGCGCCGGGGCGACACCATTCTGGAGGATGTGGCCATCGGCTCCGGCCCCCTGGACGCCTCTTTCAAGGCCATTAACCATATGCTGGGCCTGGAGAACATCCGCCTGGGCAGCTACAGCCTCAACGCCGTTACCGACGGTGAGGACGCCATCGGCGAGGCCGTGGTAAAGCTGGAGACTCCCGACGGCGAGAGCTACACCGGCACCGGCCTTTCCACCGACATCATCGAATCCTCCATCCGTGCCTATGTGAACGGCATCAACAAGATGATGGAGGCCGCCAACCACTGAGAAAGAAAAGGAGAGGCCCGCTCTCCGTCAAATACCAAATCCTTAAAAACAGGAGTGTTTTCTATGGGAATGACAATGACCCAGAAGATCCTGGCCGCTCATGCGGGCCTGGAATCCGTCCGTGCCGGCCAGTTGATCCAGGCGAAGCTGGACCTGGTGCTGGGCAACGATATCACCACCCCCGTCGCCATCAACGAATTCGAGGCCGCAGGCTTCCAGCAGGTCTTTGATAAGAGCCGCATCGCCCTGGTCATGGACCACTTCGCCCCCAACAAGGACATCAAGGCCGCTACCCAGTGCAAGCAGTGCCGCACCTTTGCCCGCCGCTTTGGCATTGACCACTATTATGATGTGGGCGAGATGGGCATCGAGCACGCGCTGCTGCCGGAAAAGGGCCTGGTGGCCCCCGGCGAGGCCGTCATCGGCGCCGACTCCCACACCTGCACCTACGGCGCCCTGGGGGCCTTCTCCACCGGCGTGGGCTCCACCGACATGGGCGCCGCCATGGCTGTGGGCCAGACCTGGTTCAAGGTGCCCTCCGCCATCCGGGTGAATCTGACGGGAAAGCTGAAACCCTATGTCTCCGGCAAGGACGTCATCCTTACCCTCATCGGCATGATCGGTGTGGACGGCGCCCGGTACCAGTCTCTGGAATTCACCGGCCCCGGCGTGGTAAATCTCACCATCTATGACCGCCTGACCATCTCCAACATGGCCATTGAGGCGGGCGCCAAAAACGGCATCTTCCCCGTGGATGAGGTGACGAAGGCCTATGTGGCCGGCCGGGTGGACCGCCCCTGGACCACCTATGAGGCCGATGCCGATGCGGAGTATGAGCGGACGGTGGAGATCGACCTGTCCCAGGTGGAATGCACCGTGGCCTATCCCCATCTGCCGGAAAACGCCCACAGCGCCCGGGAGGGAAAGGATATCGCCATCGACCAGATCGTCATTGGCTCCTGCACCAACGGCCAGCTGCCCGATATGGCCGCCGCTGCCGCCATTTTGAAGGGCAGGCACCTGGCCCCCGGCGTCCGGGGCATCGTCATCCCCGCCACCATGGAGGTGTACCGCCAGTGTATGAAGCAGGGCTACACCGATATTTTCCTGGACGCGGGCTGCATCGTTTCCACCCCCACCTGCGGACCCTGCCTGGGCGGCTATATGGGCATCCTGGCCGCCGGAGAGCGCTGCGTCTCCACCACCAACCGCAACTTCGTCGGCCGCATGGGCCATGTGGACAGCGAGGTCTACCTGGCCTCCCCCGCCGTGGCCGCCGCATCCGGTATCGCCGGACATATCGCCCATCCTGATGAAATCTAAAGGGGGAGCAGGCTCCCCCTTTAGATCCCCCAACACCAGTGACACCGGTCACTGGTGAACGCCGCCCAAGGCGGCTGAGTCTGAGTCAAAGTATTTTTGTCAGGCACA
>JAEDEN010000059.1 GCA_016293265.1 Oscillospiraceae bacterium
AGGAGTTCCTGATGAACGAGGCCCGCTACAGCCGTCTGACCCGCGAGTTCCCCGACCGTGCTTCCGAGCTCTTCGAGCGCAACGAGAAGAACGCCATGGACCGCTATCAGCACCTGCTGAAGCTGAAGGCAATGTACGAGGGCTGAGCGTAAAGCGAAAACCACAGCATACCATAATAAAAAGGCCGTGGGCGGAAGCCCACGGCCTTTTTGCGTGATGTACCCTGCGCTGCAAGGTTTTTCTTGCACTTTGCCGTATGGCGCCGTATGATGGGGAAAGCAGAAAAACAAGGGGGAAGGACATGGAAAGCACCACCTTTTTGACGCGGCGGCGAAATGTTGTGCTGATGGCGATTTTATGCTGTATGCTCTGGGGCAGTGCCACGCCCTTTATTAAGATGGGCTATCGGCTGTTTGCCATCAGCGGCGGGGACACTGCCAGCCTCATCTTGTTTGCAGGCGTTCGCTTCACGCTTTCCGGCGTGCTGGTGGTGGCCATGGGCAGCATCCCCCAACATCATCTGCTGACGCCAAAAAGTTCTTCCTGGGGCATGATCCTCCGGCTGTGTTTGTTCCAGACCGTCATGCAGTACGTGTGCTACTATGTGGGTCTGGCCCACTCCACGGCGGTGAAGGCATCCATTGTCAACTCCACCGGCACCTTTTTGTGTATCCTGGTGGCAAGTCTCATCTTTCACCAGGAGCCGCTGCGGCCCCGCAAGGTGGTGGGCTGCGCCATCGGCTTTGCCGGCGTGATTTTGGTGAACCTGACGCCCCGGGGCTTTGGCGGAGAGCTGAACTTTCTGGGGGAGGGCTTTTTGCTGCTGGCGGCCCTGGCCTACGCCATCTCCTCCACACTTCTTAAGAACTACTCTGCGGCGGAAAGCCCTGTGGCCCTCAGCGGCTACCAGTTTTTGCTGGGCGGGATGATTATGATTGTGGCGGGCCTGCTCACCGGCGGACAGCTCCACCCCCAGAGCTGGACGGCTTTTCCCGTACTGGGGTATCTGGCCTTCCTCTCCGCGGCGGCCTATTCCATCTGGGGACTGCTGCTGCAGCATAACCCTGTGTCGAGGGTGGCAATCTTCGGCTTTCTGAACCCCATCTGCGGTGTGGTGCTTTCGGCGGTGCTGCTGCGGGAGAGCCAGCACATCAGCTCCCTCCAGTGCATCGCGGCTCTGGCGCTGGTCAGCGGCGGCATCTATATCATCAACCGGCCCGAAAGGGAAGAAGCGGCATGAAGCGTAAAAAAACCACCCCGAGAGGGGTGGTTTTCCTTTGTTTATGATTGCTTATTTTCCGCAGCGTTCCTTCAAGGCCTGAGCGGTGACAGCGTAGCCCTGCTCGGTGTACGTGTTGCGGGGAAGCTGGGGAACGGCCTCGCCCCGCTTTTCGTAAATGGCGGTGATGACGGCATCCAACAGCCGGGGATTCTTTACCAGGATGGGGCCGGTGAGGTGGGAGCCGAGGACATTTTTGTACCGGAAGCCCTCCGCTCCTCCCTGGGCCTCATTGCCAAAGCCCATGGAGAGGGAGGTGAGCAGGGGCGTTTCCACACCGGAGATGGTGGAGCACTTGTTCATAAAGCCCACCACAGCCCCGCTGTACAGGTCTGTGGCGCCGTACACATCCCCCACGATGCGCTGCTTGCCTTGGGTGGAGGTGAAACTCCCCAGGCCGATGCCATCGCAGGCCTTACCGCCGGCGTCCACGATGCGGCTTCCCAGCAGCTCCATGGCGGTGCCGGCGAAGAGCATGGCGGTGCCGCTTCCGGCGGCGGCCTTGATGTCCGGGGCAAAGCGGGCAAAATCCGAAAGGGCGAATTTCTGCCGCTTCTCCGTGCCCGCGCCCATGAAGAGGAAGTCCGCGCCAGTCAGGTCCGCCGTCTGTCCGGGGTCCACCCGGGTGACGGTGACGGTGTTGCCCATTTGCTCCAGCGCCCGCCGGAGGACGGAGACATTGGCATAGCTTCCGTAAAGGCTCATGAGGTCGGGATAGAAATGAATGATCTTCAGCTCCATGTTAACCCTCCTTTTCCACCAGTGCCAGCAGCTTGTCCCGGTCGGAGAAGCAGGTGACGACGTAGACGTCTTCGCTGCCCTCCGCCTTCAAGGCTTCGGCGGCAGCGGGGATCTCGGGGATGACGGTCCAATTTCCGCTGTCCATGCCGGTGAAGCTGAAGCGCTGGGCCAGGTCATTGCAGTAGCGGCCGGAGAGGATGACGCGCTTCACGTGGGGGACGTCCAGCAGGTCGAAGTCGATGTCCCAGAGCCAACTGGTTTCACTGGTGAAGTATTTGCGGCTCACGGCATCCACGATGACCAGAACGGAGCAGTCCTCCTTCGTGGAGGAAATGTAGCGCAGGTTCGTGTCGTAGGCGATGGAGTTTTCGTGCTTGGAGGTGAGGAGGGTCCCGTGATGGCCCCCCAGGCGGAAGGTTTGCATCCGGCCGTTTTTCAAGACGTAATTGTTGATGACGCTCTGGGCCGCTCCGCTCTCCACGCCGCATTCCCGGCAGGCGGCATAGGCGGCCAGGATGTTGTATACATTATAAATACTGCGGAAGGCCAGATGGATGGTCACGCCGCCGTCGATGGTCAGGGTGCCGTTTTCCAGATCCAGAGCGGTGGCGGTGTAGTCCGTCTTTTGCTTGGCGTGGCCGCATTTGGCGCAGCGGTAGGCACCGATGTGGTTATAGTGGACGTAGTCGTACTCCATGGTGCCGCCGCAGACGGGGCAGTTGGCGCCGTCGTGATAGACGCCGGTGGGGGCACTGGCGGAAATGGAGCACTTGTCCAGGCCGAACCACTTCACCTTTTTCTGCCCTCTGGCAAAGCAGGAGGAGAGGGGGTCGTCCGCGTTCAGGATCAACTCCGTCTCCGGGTGGATGGCGGGGAGAATGGAATCGTAGACCCATTCGGGATGGCCGTTGCGGGTCAACTGGTCACGGTAGAGGTTGGTGATGACGAACTCCGTGGGGTGGAAGAATTTGAAGCTGTGGGCGGCGTAGCGCTCGTCGGACTCGATGAGCAGCACGTCGGCCTTCACCCTTCCGCCCAGGGTGGCATTGGTGAGGACCAGGGTGGTGACGCCCTCGATCTGGTTGGAGCCCTCTTCATTGTACACCACCCGCTTGCCGCTGCTGCGGAGGATGGCGGCGATCATCTCCACCGTGGAGGTCTTGCCGTTGGAGCCGGTGACGGCGATGATGTGGGGAGGCAGTTCCACCCGGCGCAAAATGTCCGGGCAGATCTTCAGGGCGTACTTGCCGGGCAGGGAGCTGCCCTTGCCCACCAGCTTACCCACGAACCGCAGCAGCTTACAGACCAAAATGGCAAGGAATTTGCGCATTTAATCCATCTCCTTTTCCGGAAAATCACGAATTTCAGCCACGGCGCGAATGGGGGCGCCGTCGGAATTGCGGTATTTCAGAGGTAGGGCGAAAAGCTGCAGATCACTGCGGCCAACCACCTTTTTCAGGCACATACACTCCATGACCACAAGGCCGCCCTCCATCAGCACCTTGTGGGTGGAGAAGGCAACGCTGCCCATGCCGTCCACGCTGATGGCGTCGGTGCCAACGCCCTTGAGGCCGCAGGAAACCAGGTATTTGGCAGCCTCCGGGTCGGGGCAGGCAAAGCCGCTCTCGCAGAAGGAGGGGTCCGGCCACCGCTTCTCCCAGCCGGTATAGAACAAAACGAAGTCCACGGAGCGGAGCAGGCCGTTTTGCTCCTTCAAATACGCCGCGGTGATGGTGTCCCGGTCGCTGACATCCAGCACCACCGCCCGGCCGCAGAACTGGGAGACGGGCAGCTCATCCAGAGTGGAGCCGTGGCTGAGCATATGGTAGGGGGCGTCCATGTGGGTACCGGTGTGGGAGACCATACCGAGCTGCGTCTCCCGGTAGCCGTCGGCGTCCAGGGTGGAAGCCTTGGAGAAAGCGGGGGAGGAGGTGCCGGGATAGACGGGCATATCTGGGGAAATGGTGTGGGTCAGGTCAAGAATCATTGGGGCAGTCGCTCCTTTGTATGGTTTTCGAGGTAGATCATCAGCGCCGCGATGTCGGCGGGGGACACGCCGGAGATGCGCCCGGCCTGGCCCAGGTCCATGGGGCGCACGGCGGAGAGCTTCTCCCGGGCTTCCAGCCGCAGGCCCTGGATTTTGCTGTAATCCATATCGGGGGGCAGGCGGTGGGACTCCATCCGCCGCAGCTCCGCCACCTGCTTTTGTTGGCGCTGGATGTAGCCTTCGTACTTCACGGAGATCTCCACCTGCTCCACAATGCCGGCGGAAAGGGCCGGCCGGCCGGGATCGAAGGGGGCCAGGTCTCCGTAGTGGAGCTGGGGACGGCGGAGAAGACTGATGAGTGGGCAGCCGTCGGGGGCGTCGGAGGTGCCCTTTTCCGCCAGCATGGCGGAGAGGGCGGGAGAGGGGGCGGCGCCGGTGTGGGTAAGGCGGGAGATCTCCTTTTCCACGGCGGCGTACTTTTCCTCCACGGCCCGTAGGCGCTCACCGCTCACAAGGCCGATCTCATAGCCCCGGCGGGTAAGCCGCCGGTCGGCATTGTCCTGCCGGAGGATCAGGCGGTATTCGCTGCGGGAGGTCATGATGCGGTAGGGCTCGTTGGTGCCCTTGGTAACCAGGTCGTCGATAAGGGTGCCGATATAGGATTCCGCCCGGGAGAGGATGAAATCCCCCTGGCCGCGCAGCTTCCTGGCGGCGTTGACCCCGGCGACAAAGCCCTGGACGGCGGCCTCCTCATAGCCGGAGGAGCCGTTGAACTGTCCCGCGCCGTAAAGGCCGGGGATGGACTTGACCTCCAGGGTGGGCTTCAGAGCCAGGGGGTCGATGCAGTCGTATTCAATGGCATAGGCGGGCCGGGTCATGACGGCCCGGCGGAGGCCCGGAATGCTGTGGAGCATCTCCACCTGGACCTCTTCGGGAAGGGAGGAGGAGAAGCCCTGGATATAAAGCTCCTCGGTGTTTTTTCCCATGGGTTCCACGAAGAGCTGGTGGCGGAGCTTGTCCGGGAAGCGGACGATCTTCGTCTCAAAGGAGGGGCAGTACCGGGGCCCCACGCCTGTGATGGAGCCGGAGTACATGGGGGCCCGGTGGAGGTTCTCCTCCACGATGCGCTTTGTCTCCTCCGTGGTCCAGGTCAGGTAGCAGACGGCCCGGTTTTCCGGAGCGGTTTGGGTGGCATAGGAGAAGGGGACGGGCAGCTCATCGCCGTACTGGACCTCCATCTCCTCAAAATCCACACTTCGGGCATTGACCCGGGGAGGCGTTCCGGTCTTGAAGCGGCGCAGGGGCAGGCCCAGGGCCAGGAG
The DNA here is from genome assembly GCA_016293265.1 of Oscillospiraceae bacterium. Taxonomy (GTDB): domain Bacteria; phylum Bacillota; class Clostridia; order Oscillospirales; family Oscillospiraceae; genus Oscillibacter. Next base: position 5,330 of record JAEDEN010000059.1, read on the forward strand.
GGAACCGGTGAGACGCCTGGAGGCGTGCATCCCGTCGGGGCCGGATTCCTCCACGCACTCGCCGATGATGGTGCGGCCGGAAAGATAGGTGCCGGTGGCAAGGATGGCGGCCTTCACCCGGAACACCGCCCCCGTGGAGAGCACCACGGCGCCGACCCGGCCGTTTTCCAGGCGGATCTCTGTCACTTCCCCCTGGCGGACGGTCAGGTGCTCCTGGCGCTCCAGGGTCAGCTTCATCCGCTCCTGATAGGCCCGGCGGTCCGCCTGGGCCCGGAGGCTCCATACGGCGGGGCCCTTGCCCCGGTTCAAAAGGCGGTATTGGATGCAGCAATCGTCTGCCGCCCTGGCCATCTCGCCGCCCAGGGCGTCCAGCTCCCGCACCAGATGGCCCTTCCCGGTGCCGCCGATGGCGGGGTTGCAGGGCATATTGCCCACGGCATCCATGTTGATGGTGAAGATGATCGTCTCAAGGCCCAGACGGGCGGCGGCCAGGGCCGCCTCGATGCCTGCGTGGCCGGCTCCCACCACGGCGATATCAAATTGTCCGGCGTTGAATTCCGTCATAATGCTTCCTCAATCCTGTTGTGTTTGGTGCAGGGTCAAAATAGCGATCTCGGGGCGGTTGAAAAGGCGGAAGCTCCGCCCGGAGTTGCCCAGGCCCCGCGTCACAAAGAGGGTGGAGCCATGCTCCCGGTAAAATCCCGCCATGTAGGAGGGAAAGAGCTTGAAATCATTTCCGATCAGGCCGTCAGTGCCCGGAAAACGCCACAATCCGCCGTGGCCGTGGCCGGAGAGGACCAGGTCGGCCCCCAGGAGTCTGTACTCCCCTTTGAAGCGGTTGTTCCGGTGGGCCAGCAGCAGCCAGAAGGGGTCGCCCTCGTTGGCGTAGAGCTCAGCGGCCAGCTCCTGGGGGGTCTTCTGGTCGGCGTAGCCGTTGGGGTCGTCGATGCCCGCCAGAATGATGGAGCCGCCGTTTCTCTCCAGGGTCACGTACCGGTTGGAAAGGACGGTGACGCCGTTTTCCGACAGGGCTTTTTTCAGCTCCGGCACGCCGCCATTGGCCCACTCATGGTTGCCTGTGACGTAATAGGTGGGGGCGATGGCGCTGAGGGCGGATGCAACCTCCCCGGCGTAGCCTGGCTGGTGGCCCCGGAAGCGGTCTTCCAGATCCCCCAGGTAGAAAATATACTCCGGTTCCTCTGCCGCCACGGCGTCAAAAAGAGCCTGGTTCCCCTCCCCGAAGGAGGCACCGTGGAGGTCGCTCAAAACAGCGATGCGGCAGCCCTCGAAGCCTGCCGGAAGGTCTGTGAAGGATGGGTCGAAGTGGGTCACCTGCAGTGCCCGGTTCTCCCAGCGGAGATAGGCCGCCGAGAGAAGGAGTGCCGCGATGAGGGCCAGGGCAAGGCGTTTTCCCCGGCGGGGATGGACTTTTCGGGACATGGCGGCTGCTTTCCTCCTCGCCGTGAAATCATACCTGCTATAATGACGTATATTATATCATAGTAGCATGGAGCATGGCGAGAGAAAAAATACACAAAGAACAGCCTTTGAAAACAATCTTTCCCCATCGTCCCAACGAAAGAATGACAGAAAATCAGCGTCAGGATGCACAAAAATTAATGAATAGGTTTAGAAAAACTGTCAAAAATACGGCTTGCGGCAGGAGGGGCGGCGTGATATATTAAAACCGAAACATGGGAAAGGAGGACATGAATGGAACTGAACAGCAAGCGCCTGGCTGACGTGGACGATCTGATCTTTGCAGATGACGTCTGGAGCTGCAGCCAGCGGTAAGTGACCACGCCCGGAGCGTGGATTTTTCTTTTTCTGGGAAGGCGGAGCCTGCCGGAAAGCCTTTTCAGCAGCCTGGGCTGTCTCCTGCGGAGACGGCTTATTTTTATGACCGGCGGAATCAACAAAGGATATGCCGCGGTCCCGCCCCGGGGGACCGCCGGATATGACAATAGATGAAACTTCATGCGCACCGGCGCCCCTTCCCATGGCGGCACATCCCGGGGCGCATGGAGTTTTTGCCGTTTTTTAGGGGTTCGGCAGGGCAGGAATCACAATTCCAAAGAAATCAAGAGGTAATCTTCCTGATATTCTGGAATTTTTTTTGGGCAAAACGTAAAAAGCGTAACGCTTGCGCATGGAATTGGAAAAATGTTACTTGAAAATGCGCAAGCGTATGCTAAAATATGAAAAAACGCGGATGCGCGAGAGCCTGAAAAGGAGTGGTTCTATGGAAAATATGTTCTGGATCGGTTTTGCAGGTGCTGCCATCGCCGGCATTTTTGCCTGGATGCAGACCAAGAAGGTCATGGCCTATTCGGAGGGAACGGATAAGATGCGCAAGATCGCCCGTTCCATCCGCGAGGGTGCCAATGCCTATCTGAAGCAGCAGTATAACACCGTTTTCAAGGTGTTCCTGGTGGTGTTCGCGGCCCTTGCCGTCATGGCCTTTGCCTCCGGCGGCACCATGCTGTCCAAATTCACCCCCTTTGCTTTCATCACCGGCGGTATCTTCTCTATGCTGGCGGGCTTCGTGGGCATGAAGATCGCCACCAATGCCAACGCCCGTACAGCCCAGGCCGCCTCTGAGAGCCTGAACAAGGGCCTGCGGGTGGCATTCTCCTCCGGCTCCGTCATGGGCTTCACCGTAGTGGGCCTGGGTATGCTGGACATCACCCTCTGGTACTTCATTCTTCGCTATGGCTTCGGCATCGCCGACGCCGTTGAGATCGGCAACATCATGGTCATGAACGGCATGGGCGCCAGCTTCATGGCCCTCTTCGCCCGTGTGGGCGGCGGCATCTATACCAAGGCCGCCGACGTGGGCGCGGACCTTGTGGGTAAGGTGGAAGCCGGCATCCCCGAGGACGACCCCCGGAACCCCGCCACCATCGCCGACAACGTGGGCGACAACGTGGGTGACGTGGCCGGCATGGGCGCTGACCTGTATGAATCCTACGTGGGCTCCATTCTGGCCACCTTTGCCCTGGGCGCCGTGGGCGGATACGGCTTTGGCGGTATGCTGCTGCCTGTGGCCCTGGCCGTCACCGGCATCGTCTGCTCCATCCTGGGCTCCTTCCTGGTAAAGACCAAGGAGGACGCCACCCAGGAATCCCTGCTCAAGAGCCTGCGCACCGGTACCTATACCGCCGCTGTCCTGGCCGCCGTGATCGCCGCGCCTCTGACCTACTGCATCCTGGGAAGCTGGGGCGTGTATGTGGCCATCCTCTGCGGCCTGGTGGGCGGCTGCGCCATCGGCTACTTCACCGAGTATTATACCTCCGATACCTATAAGCCCACCCAGGAGCTGGCGGCCTCCTCTGAGACCGGCGCCGCCACCATCATCATCGGCGGCATTTCCCTGGGACTCAAGTCCACCATGACCTCCATCCTCATTGTGGCCGCCGCCGTTCTGGTGAGCTACTTCGCCGCGGGCGGCTCCACGGAGATCGTGGATGCCTCCGGCGCCTTCACCGCCGCCTTTAACCGCGGCCTCTACGGCATCGGCATCGCGGGTGTGGGAATGCTCTCCACCCTGGGCATCACCCTGGCCACCGACGCCTACGGCCCCGTGGCCGATAACGCCGGCGGTATCGCCGAGATGAGCGGCCTGCCTGAGGAGGTCCGCGAGCGCACCGACGCCCTGGACTCCCTGGGCAACACCACCGCCGCCACCGGCAAGGGCTTTGCCATCGGCTCCGCCTCCCTCACCTCTCTGGCCCTGCTGGTAAGCTATGTCAACATCGTCCAGCAGAACACCTCTGAGACCCTGAACTTCACCCTCACCAGCCCCACCGTCCTCGTGGGTATGTTCATCGGCGCCATGCTGACCTTCGTCTTCTCCGCCTTCACCATGAGCGCGGTGCAGAAGGCGGCCGAGTCCATTGTGGTGGAGGTCCGCCGCCAGTTCCGGGAGATCGCCGGCATCATGGAATACAAGGCCGACCCGGATTACGCCTCCTGCGTGTCCCTGTGCACCAAGGGCGCCCTGAAGGAGATGGTGGCCCCGGCGGTGCTGGCCATCGTGGTTCCCATCCTCACCGGCCTGGTCCTGGGCCCCACGGGCGTGGTGGGCCTGCTGGGCGGCGTCAGCGTCACCGGCTTCGCCATGGCGGTGTTCATGTCCAACGCCGGCGGCGCCTGGGACAACGCCAAGAAGTATATCGAGCGCGGCAACCATGGCGGCAAGGGCAGCGAGCAGCATAAGGCCGCCGTGGTGGGCGACACCGTGGGCGACCCCTTCAAGGATACCTCCGGCCCCTCCCTCAACATCCTTATCAAGCTCTGCTCCACCGTGTCCATCGTCTTCTCCGGCCTCATCCTGGCCTTCAACCTGATGAACTTCATCTGATTTTCTGACTGGAAAAGCATCCCCGGCCATGCCGGGGATGCTTTTTTCTCTCTTTTCCCCCTCTGCCCACCCAGCATTTGCCGAATTTTGAATATTAAAGGAGGCTTTTGTAACAGGAATGTTACAGGAATGGCGATTGACAATCTGGAAAAATAGATATGCATAAAAGGGAGACTATGGGATTGCTATATCCATTTGGCCGCCCTGTGCCCTGCTTTGGGAATCTTGGGCCTTGCGACCCTGTATATATAATGATTCAAGTTCAAATATGGAGGAGGAAAAAACATGAAAACAAGAAAACTGTTTTCAAGGGGACTGGCCGTGGCCTTGTCGGTGCTGATGCTCCTCGGCGCCGCACC
>JAEDEN010000060.1 GCA_016293265.1 Oscillospiraceae bacterium
GCAGCTCGCCGGCGATCTTGTACATATTGGGGATCATCAGCAGCAGGCCCTGGGATGCGGTGTAGGTGGTGGTCATTGCACCGGCGGCCAGGGAGCCGTGGACGGTACCGGAAGCACCGGCCTCAGACTGCATCTCGCACACCTTGACGGTGGTGCCGAAGATGTTCTTCTGGCCGGCAGCGGACCACTGATCCACCAGATCTGCCATGGGAGAGGACGGGGTGATCGGATAGATGCCCGCCACTTCGGTAAATGCGTAGCTGACCCATGCAGCAGCATTGTTACCGTCCATGGACTTGAACTTTCTTGCCATAAACTCTTACCTCCTATAAATGTGCTGCTGTCAGCAGCAAACTTACCAAAGCATGAAAAATCGCCATGCGGCGGCCCTCATGCGTTCTCATTATAGCACTCCGAATCCGGGCTGTAAACTGTGAGTTTGTTATTTTTTACACAATTTTTTGTTTTTTTGCAGAAAAAGCAGAGGCACAGCGCCAAATTCCCTTCCGCCGGGCCGGGTTTTATGCTACACTTGAGAAAAAGCTTGGGAAAGGCGGGATGTTCATGGTCATCGCGGTGCGCTCTCTTGGATTAAGCGGCATCACCGGCTACGAGGTGAGCGCCGAGTGCTTCCTCTCCGGGGGACTTCCGGCCTTTGACGTGGTGGGCCTGCCCGACGCCGCCGTGCGGGAGGCCCGGGAGCGGGTGCGGGCGGCAGTGAAAAACTGCGGCGCCAAATTCCCGGTAAGCCGCATCACGGTCAATCTGGCCCCGGCGGGGCAGAAAAAGGCGGGCACGGTGTATGACCTGCCCATTTTCGTAGGGATCCTGGCGGCAAACGGCGACCTGGACCCGCCTCCCGCCGACGCTGCCTTTCTGGGGGAGCTGAGTCTCACCGGCGCGCTGCGCCCCGTCACCGGCGTCCTCCCCATGGCCATGGCAGCCCGGGAGGCAGGGGTCCGGCAGCTCTTCGTTCCGTCGGAAAACGCCGCGGAAGCCACCCTGGCCGGCGGCCTCACCGTTTACGGCGTCCCGGACGTGGCCGCCCTGGTGGCCCATCTGAAGGGGGAGGTCCCTCTCCGCCCCGTCTCCCCGTGGAAGCAGGCCGGGGAGGAATCCGGCTTCCCGGACCTTCAGGATGTGATGGGCCAGGAGAACGTGAAGCGGGCCCTGGAGATCGCCGCCGCGGGAGGCCATAACCTGCTGCTCATTGGTTCCCCCGGCTCGGGAAAGTCCATGCTGGCCAAGCGCCTGCCCTCCATTTTGCCGGAGCTGACGGAGCGGGAGGCCCTGGAGTCCTCCGCCATCTGGTCCGTGGCGGGAATGACGGACCCCAGGCGCCCCCTTCTCACCCGGCGGCCCTTCCGCTCCCCCCACCACACCGCCTCCGCAGCGGCCCTCACCGGCGGCGGCCCCCTTATGCGCCCCGGTGAAATGTCCCTGGCCCACAACGGCGTGCTGTTTCTGGACGAGCTGCCGGAATTCCGCCGGGATGTGCTGGAGGCCATGCGCCAGCCCCTGGAGGACGGCGCTGTGACGGTGGCCCGGGCGGGAGGCACGCTGCATCTGCCCGCCCGGTTTCAGTTGGTGTGCGCCATGAACCCCTGCCGCTGCGGCTGGCGGGGCCACCCCTCCGGGCGCTGCCGCTGCTCTGACCGCGAGGTGGAAAAGTACGTGGAGAAGATCTCCGGGCCGCTGCTGGACCGCATCGACCTGCACGTAAACGTCCCCTCGGTGGAGTACGAAATGATGCGCCGCAGAAAGCCGGCGGAGTCCTCCGCTGCCGTAAAGCGCCGGGTGGACGCGGCCCGGGCCATCCAGGCCCGGCGCTTTGCCGGGTCGGACACCGCCTGCAACGCCCAGATGGCTCCCGCCCAGATCAAAGCCTTCTGTCCCCTGGACGCCGCAGGCGACGCGCTGATGAAATCCGCCTTCCAGCGCATGGGACTCACCGCCCGCTCCCACGACAAGGTCCTCCGCCTGGCCCGGACCATCGCCGACCTGGAGGGGGAGGCAGATATCTCCGCCGCCCACCTGGCGGAAGCCATCCAATACCGGAACACGGATATTCTGAAGGGCTAACAAAAATTCCCGCGCCGGATGGCGCGGGAATTGTGTATTATCCATCTGTAAGGGTCTCCACCATCCCTCTGGCAAAGAGCCTTGCGGCCAGGGCCGCCTCCTCCGGGCTGTTCCCGGCGGCCCCCACCTCCACCAGCAGCGACCCGGTGGTGGCGTGCTGGTTATAGCGGGAGTTGCGCAGCAGCATGGGCCGCATCAGCGTGCCGTTTTCCGCCAGCAGCGTGTTCTGAATGGCGGCGGCCAGCTTCAGGTTTTCCCGCCACCGGGGATGGGTCAGCCCGCTGCCGTCACTGCCCACCACCAGCGTCATCTGGGCGGAGGTGCCCTCCTTCGTTTCACTCACCACCTTGTATTCGTTTCCCGCCCCATCCTCGATGGCGTCCCGGTGGACGTCCAGCACAAAGCGGATGGAAGGATACTGGGCCAGGTAGCTTTCAATGGCCGCCAGGGAGCGGTCATAGGCCCCGGAATAGGAGGGATAGTCATAAAGGGTACGGTCATGGAGGACGGAAATGCCCGCCGCGCCGAACACCTCCGCCATCTCGTCCCCGGCCTTCACCACGTTGTAGCGGCAGTCGGTGGTGCGGTGGTCCCCTGACCAGACGATGCCCTTGTCCTCCGCCGGGGTATAGGCTTCGCTTCCGTGGGTGTGGATGATCAGAATCTGAGGGTCCCCCTCCCCCAGGGCGGCATCATAGGGGGCGGAAAGCTCCTCCGCCCCAACGGTATAGTCCGTGGAATTGGAGAGGTAAACCCGTCCGCCCACCACATAGCCGGAGGGATCTGTCGGCACCAGCGTCCGGGCGGCCACGCCGTTGTCTGTGGGAACATGGGATTCCAGCGGCGTTTCCTCCACCGGCACGATGACGTTCTCTTCCTCCTCCGCCGGCCAGGAGACGGCGGGAGGCTCCTCCCGTGCCGACCAAAGCTCCGCCACCTCCGCCCGGGCGGAGAGCAGCAGGGGAGATTCCGATATAGTGAGGACCGCCGGAGCGGAAAGGCTGTCCCGCACCCACAGGTCCCCCAGCTCCCAGCGCAGCACCCCCTTGGGGGCCGCCCGGGCAACCGCCTGCAAGGCGGCCGAGGCGCTGTCGGTCCCGGCGGTAACCGCAGCCAGGTAAAAGACGCACGCCGCCACAGCCAGCGCCCCCAGGGCGCGCGCCGCGGCGCCACTCCTGCGTTTCATAAAAAGCATCACCTCCGGGACAACCCTATGCCCCGGAGGTGAAATTTATGCCGGATGGACAGCACGGCCCTCACTCCCGCACAAGCCCCCGCATCAGTTCAATTTCCGCCCGGTAGCCCGGAAGCTCATTGGGGGTCTCCAGGCAGAAGGGCAGGGAACGCAGGGCCGGATGGTTCACCACCCGGGCCAGGGCCTCCAGGCCGATCTCCCCCGCGCCGATGCATTCGTGGCGGTCCTTGCGGCTGCCGGGGGCGTTTTTGCTGTCGTTCAGGTGGATGGCCTTCAGGCGGCGGAGGCCGATGACCCGGTCAAATTCCGTCAGCACGCCGTCCAGGTCGCCCACGATGTCGTATCCCGCGTCGGAGACATGGCAGGTATCCAGGCACACCCCCATTTTCTCCGAAAGGTTCACCCGGTCCAGGATCTCCCGCAGCTCCTCGAACCGGCCCCCCACCTCGCTGCCCTTGCCCGCCATGGTCTCCAACAGGACGGTGGTGGTCTGCTCCGGGCGCAAAATCTCATTCATGGCCTGGGCGATGAGGGCGATCCCCGCCTCCGTCCCCTGGCCCACATGGCTGCCGGGATGGAAGTTATAGAGCTGGCCCGGGATGTGCTCCATGCGGGAAAGGTCGTCCGCCATGGTTTCCCTGGCAAAGCTCCGGTTTTCCTCCGTCTGGCCGCAGAGGTTCAGCGTATAGGGGGCGTGGGCGATGACCGGGGCAAATCCGTTCTCCCGCAGCAGTACCGTCAGCGCTTCCGCATCGGCGGCGTCCAGGGGTTTTGCGCGGCTCCCCCGGGGATTCCGGGTGAAAAACTGAAAGGTGTCCGCTCCCAGGGCCATGGCCTGCCGTCCCATGGCGGCAAACCCCTTTGCGGACGACAGATGACATCCGATATGCAGCATAGCGTTCCTCCTGTGGTGGTTTTTTCTTTATGATACCACAGTTTCCCCCTTCCCGGCATTGGGATTTGCAACAATTATTCCCCCTCCTCCAAAAACAGCTCCTCCGCCTGCCGCTGGGCGTTGATCAGCTCCTCCCGCAACGCTTCCAGGGAACGCTCCATGTCGGTGATGGTATTGAACAACAGCAGATACTCTTTTGCGATCATTTCCATTTGTTCGTCTCTTCCTTTCAGATATATTGAGGCCGCGCCACAAAATCTTGTGGTTTCTGAGTCCTATGATACACATCCCTGGTGGAAAAAGCTGGCGTAATTTGTCGAAGAAACCAAAACGGGAAATATTTTTGCAAGACCGTCGGGAACCGCCGCGAAGGAGCGGGATTTTTCTCCTTTCCCGGTTTTTTTCGCCGGGGCGCTTGATGCCGGCGGCGGCGGATGGTATGATGTAAAAAGTTCAGGCCGGAGGTGGATATCTTCATGAGGGACGTTGCAGCGACAAGAGCGGCCCTGCTGGCCCATTGTACCAGGTGGCCCGCCCTGCAAGTGCAGGACCTTCTGAAATTTCTCCACCAGAGTGCCTTTGGCTGCGGCCACCTGGTGGACAGCGGCAGCGGCGCCCTGGAAGCGCTCCGGACTGAGGCGGCGCTTTTCCCCCACCGGGCCGACGTGGAACCGCTGGGCGGCCCCTTTGCCCGGGTGCATCTGGGCGTTGTGAAGGACGGTCTTGCAGTGGAGACCCTGTGGCGCATCTTTGTCCTCTCCTCCCGGGAGACCGGCGGCGGAGCACAGGCGCTGGAGGAGAAGCTCACCGCCCTGCTGTCCCTTGCCCGGGAGGGGGCCCTTCCCTTCAGCCCAGAGGAGGTGGCCGGCGCCGCAGACCGTTGGCGCCGCGGGGGCTTTCCCGCCTGCCACCACTCCGCCGCCTTCCGCGCCGCCTACGCCCCCGCTTACCGGGTGGTAAGCCGGGACTTTGCCCGGATCTTGCCGCTTCTCTCCTCCATCGACCGCAAAATGGCGGCAGGACGCCCTATCATCGTGGCCATTGAAGGCGGCAGCGCCGCCGGGAAAACCACCCTGGGCGGTATGCTGCAGCAGATCTACGGCTGCAGTCTCTTCCACATGGACGACTTCTTCCTCCGTCCCGCCCAGCGTACAGCGGAGCGTCTCAGCCAGCCCGGCGGAAATGTGGACTACGAGCGCTTTTATGAGGAGGTCCTCCTGCCCCTGCGGGGAGGCCGGGCCGTTTCCTTCCGCCGCTATGACTGCCACAGCCAGCAGCTCCTTGCACCCACCACCGTGGCCCCGGCGGCCCTTTCCGTGGTGGAGGGCGCTTACAGTGCCCATCCCGCCCTGAGGGATCATTACGACCTGACCGTTTTCCTGGAGATCGACCCCGGCCTTCAGCGCCGGCGCATCCAGCGGCGCAACACGCCGGACTTCCAGCAGCGGTTTTTCCACCTGTGGATCCCCCTGGAGCGGCGGTATCAGGAGGCCTTTGACATCCCCGGACACTGTGACCTGATCCTGGAGGTGAAGGAATGAACATCGTAGTCATTGACGGCCAAAGCGGCCGCATGGGCCAGCTTTTTATTGAGCGGTGCAGGGCCGGGGGCCTTACCTGCCCCATCACCGCCGTCGGCACCAACGCCATCGCCACCGCCGCTATGCGCAAGGCCGGGGCGGACGCCGCCGCCACCGGCGAAAACCCCGTCATCGTGGCCTGCCGCAGCGCCGACATCATCGTAGGCCCCATCGGCATCCTGTCGGCGGACGCCATGCTTGGAGAGATCACCGCCGAAATGGCGGCAGCCGTGGGCCGCAGCAGCGGGAAAAAGCTGCTGCTTCCCGTGAACCAATGCGGCAACATCGTGGTAGGCACACAGGCCATGTCCCTCTCCCAAGTGATGGAGGAGGCCGTTGCCCTGCTGAAATCCCTCCTCCAACACGCTTAACCCCTTCGGCCAAGCCGAAGCTGATTCCTACATCCCCCTGCCCCAAATTCGCGTCTCAAGGCGCGTCTCCCGTTCAAAACGGCAAATCACTGAAAGGGAGAACTCCTATGAAAACCCGCACCTTTCCCATCCGCGACCTCACCTGCGCCGCCATGTGCCTTGCCCTTTGCATGGTACTGCCCTTCCTCACCGGGCAGATCCCCCAGATCGGCAGCGCCCTTTGTCCCATGCACCTGCCGGTGCTGCTCTCAGGCTTCCTCTGCGGCCCCTGGTGGGCTCTGGCGGTGGGAGCCACGGCCCCGCTGCTGCGGCACTTCTGGCTCCATATGCCCCCGCTGGTCACCGCCATCGGCATGACCGCGGAGCTTGCCACCTACGGCCTTGTATCGGGCCTCCTCTACCGGCGGCTGCCCAAGAAGCGTTCCAGCATTTACACCGCCCTCCTTGCCGCCATGGTGGCGGGACGACTGGTATGGGGATGCGCCATGGTGATCATTCTGGGCGTCACCGGCTCCGCTTTCACCTGGAGCGCCTTCCTCAGCGGCGCGTTGTTGAATGCCATCCCCGGTATCCTTTTGCAGGTAATCCTCATCCCGCTTCTGGTGATGGCCCTGCGCCGTGCCGGAATTTTGAAGTGACATTCCCCACGAAAACACACCTGCCCCAAGGCCACGCGTCCCTGCGCGGAAAGCGTCAGACATGAAAAAAACCTCCCCGGACAAAAGTCCGGGGAGGTTTTTGATTCAGCAAACCCTTAAGGGATCAGCACTTCTCCACTACAACAGCGGTGCCCATGCCGCCGCCGATGCACAGCGTGGCCAGGCCCTTCTTGGCCTCGGGACGCTTCATCATCTCGTGCACCAGGGTGACGATGATACGAGCGCCGGAAGCGCCCACGGGGTGGCCCAGGGAGATGGCGCCGCCGTTGACGTTCAGCTTGGCGGGATCAATGCCCAGCTCACGGCCCACGGCGATGGACTGAGCGGCGAAAGCCTCGTTGGCCTCGATCAGGTCGATGTCGTCGATGGTAACACCGGCCTTGGCCATAGCAGCGCGGGAAGCGGGGACGGGGCCAACACCCATGATCTTGGGATCGACGCCGCCCTGGCCCCAGCCGATCAGCTTGGCCATGGGCTTGAGGCCGTACTTCTCAACAGCCTCGCCGGAAGCAAGGATAATGGCGGCAGCGCCGTCGTTGATGCCGGAAGCGTTGGCGGCGGTGACGCGCTGGGTACCCTTGTCATCAGCATCCTGAGCGCCGGTGACCTCGAAGGTGTGAACCACCTGGGGGTTGGGGGACTCGGGGCCCACAGGGAAGGCGCCGCGCAGCTTGGCGATACCCTCGGCAGTGACGCCGGCCTTGGGGAACTCATCCTTCTTGAACTCCACGATCTCCTTCTTGACCTTCACGGGGACGGGAACGATCTCATCATCGAAACGGCCGGCAGCCTGAGCGGCCTCAGCCTTCTGCTGGGAGGCAGCGGCGAACTCGTCCTGCTCCTTGCGGGTGATGCCCCAGATATCGTTGATGTTCTCAGCGGTGGTGCCCATGTGATAGTTATTGAAGGCATCCCACAGGCCGTCCTTGATCATCTCGTCCACCAGCTTCTTGTCACCCATGCGGGCGCCCCAGCGGGCATCGGTGGAGAGGAAGGGAGCGGCGCTCATGTTCTCGGTACCGCCGCAGACAACGATGTCGGAGTCGCCGGCCAGGATGGAGCGGGCGCCCTCGATGACGGACTTCATACCGGAACCACAGACCATGCCCACGGTATAAGCAGGGACGGAGTAGGGGATACCGGCCTTGATGGAGACCTGGCGGGCAACGTTCTGGCCCAGGCCGGCGGTCAGGATGCAGCCGAACATCAGCTCATCCACCTGCTCGGGCTTGACGCCGGCGCGGTTCAGGGCTTCCTTGACGACGATGGCACCCATCTCGGCGGCGGGGGTGTTCTTCAGGGAGCCGCCAAAGGAACCAATTGCGGTTCTGCAGCAATTCACGATATAAAGGTCTTTCATGGTGTTCCTCCGTTTTGTGTATTTTTTTGTAAGCGGCAGCGCTGCCGCATGGATCACTGCCAAAAACGAGATTGACAAATTTTTGACAAGCGGGAACATTCCTTCCGCAAATTTGATTATAGATGGTTTCCCGCCCTGCGTCAATGACAATTTTTTAGGGTCACGCCAGTTTTGTTAAAAGTTTGACAAAATGTCTCCGGTTTTCGTCAAGATGACGAAAGGTGGCTCTCTTTTTCTCCTTTTTCACTCAAAAGGGCAGCTGCATAGGCCTCCATGTCCAGGGAGTCATAGCGGTCCGTGACCTGAATCCGCGCTTGCCGGGCCTCCTCTTCCAGCCGGGCATCCAGCCAGGGGAGCGCCAAGCCGGCGGTATCCGTAGGCAGCCGCCGGAGAATGGAATAGCCCTCCGCCGACTCCAGGATCCCGGACAGCTGCCCCTGGTCCAAGGCAGCGGCGGACTCCTCCAGGGATGGGGCGAAGGTCCCGTCTCCCGGCAAAAAGGTGCGGGGCCCCAAGGAATCGGCGCTTTGGGTTTTGGCGGCTTCAAAAGCCTCCCCTCCCCCGCCGTTAATCTGGGCAAAAAGCTCCGCCGCCTTGTCGGCGGCCCCTTCCCCGGCAGGAACCAGGATACGGTCCAGGGTGATGTAACCCGCCTCCGCTCCAAAGGCTTCCAGCTCCTCTTTCCCCGGCGCCATGGCGCTGCCGGGCGTCTGGGCCAGGGTACAGAGCTTCCCGTACAGCCCTCCCACAGCGGCAAGCTCCTCCGCCCGGGCCCGGGGAAGCGCCGCCCAGGGTCCGGTATCCAGGGCCGCCCGCTCCTCCTCCGTCAGCGCCACCCCCTGTTCCTCCGCCATGGCTTCCACCACGGCGTAAAGGGCGGTATCGGAAAGAGCCTGCTCCTTGGCACTTTTCCCCTCCTCACCCGCCCAGTCCGGAGCCAGGCCGGCGCCATCGCAGCGTGCCGCCATGGCGGACACAGCCCGGTCCAGCCAGCAGAAATACCGCCAGGCAGGCACCTCCCGGTCATTGACGGTGAGCAAAATCTCTTCCTCCGCACCAGGTACGGCGCCGCCGGCGGAGGGCTCCTCTGCGCCGCAGCCGGCGGCAAGAAGCGCTACAAGGGCGCAAAGGGCAAGCATCTTTCTCATGGCATCCCACTTCCTTCCCGCCTATGGTATGCATCGGGAAAGAAAAGCAGAACCCCAAAAAGCCCCGGACTTTCCTCCGGGGCTTGGTTTCAATCCTTGATATACGCTCTGACGCGGTACACCGCGCCGATCTCCTCCTCGCAGATCTTGCGGCAATTCTCGATCTCCTCTTTGGGGATGGTATCCACCACCGTCATCATCACCGTGGGCACATACTTGCGCACCTCTTTGGCGAAGGACTTCATCGCCTCATAGGCCCCCTTGTGGATGGGGTGGCAAAGGGCGTCGTACTTTTCCGCGGTATCGGTATTCAGGGAGATGGAGACCATGTCGAAGCGGCCGGCAAAATCCGGGGCGATGTCCCGGCCGTGAATGAGGCTGCCGGTGCCGTTGGTGTCCATGCGGGTGTAGATCTTCTCACCCTTTTCCTTCATCCGGTCGATGACCCAGCAGATATCGTCGATGCGGTAGCTGGGCTCGCCGAAGCCCACAAACACCAGCTGCTTGTACTTGGAGAGGTCATGGCTCTCGATGGAGGCCAGAATCTCCTCTTTTGTAGGCTCCCGCTTCAGCCACAGGTTGTGGGTGTAGATGCTGCCGCCGGAGCCCTGGTTGTGCCGCAGGCAGAACTCGCAGTTGAAGTTGCAGCGGTTGGTGGGGTTCACATACAGGTTGTCCCC
>JAEDEN010000061.1 GCA_016293265.1 Oscillospiraceae bacterium
AACATCGTTGGCTTCCAGAAGGTTGCCGATGCCATGATGGCTCAGGGCATCTTCTAAGAAACACCTTTCCCAGTGTACATGCAAAAACCGGGCGGGATTCCCCGCCCGGTTTTTATCTCTCTCCATCTTCCGGCAAATCGAGGAGGCGGCCCATGGGCCGCCTCCTTTTCTTTCTTTCTTTATTCCAGTGCGCTGCGGTAGTGCTCCGCCTGATCCAAGAGCTCTCCGGCGCTTTGCAGCAGAGCCTCGGTCACCTGGGTGCCGCCCGTGATGCGGGCAAGCTCCGCCTGGCGCTGGCTGCGGTCCAACTGCACAACGCGGGTATAGGTTCTCCCGCCCTGCTCCCCCTTTTCAACGGAAAAGTGGGTATCCGCCATGGCCGCCAGTTGGGGAAGATGGGTAACGCAAAGCACCTGCTTGCGGCGGCTGACCTGGGCCAGCTTTTCCGCCACCTTCTGGGCGGCCCGGCCGGAGACGCCGGTATCCACCTCATCAAAGACCAGGGTACCGATGGCCTCCTGCTCCGCCAGCACATTTTTCAGTGCCAGCATGATCCGGGCAAGCTCGCCGCCGGAGGCGATCTTTGCGATGGGCTTCAGATCCTCTCCGGCATTGGCGGACATGAGAAAGCGGATCACGTCACATCCGTCGGGTGCCGGGTCCTTTGCTCCAAAGTCGATGGCAAAGCGCACCTTTTTCATATCCAGGTCACGAAGCTCCTTCTGGATGCGTCCCTCCAAAACAGCGGCGGCCTCCCGCCGGGCTCCGGTCAGCAGGGCACCGGCGGAAACGGTCTCCTCCTCCGCCTTTTTCAGCTTCCTTTCCAGTAGCGCCAGCGTATCATCCGCTGTCTCCATGGCATCCAGCTCTGTGCGGCAGCTTTCAAGGTAGTCCAGCATATCCTCCACAGTGGCGCCATACTTCTTTTTCAGGCGGTAGAGCTGATCGCAGCGGCTTTCCACCGCGTCCAGCTCCGCCGGGGAGAAGTCGAATTCTCCCCGCTTGTCCCGGATGGTCTCAGCAATATCATAGACTTCACACCGGGCCTGTTCCAGGCGCCGGTAAAGCTCCGCCAGGCCGTCATCCAGGGTACGGATGGAATAGAGGGCCCCTTCCGCCTCCCGGATGGCATTGACCGCGCCGCCGGAATCGTCACCGCCGTTGAGGGCATAATCCGCGCCGGAGAGGGCGGAGATATACTTTTCACCGTTGCGAAGGAGGTTGCGCCGGGCATTGAGCTCCTCCTCTTCCCCGCTCACCAGCTCCGCCCGCTCCAGTTCGCCGATCTGAAAGCGGAGGCTGTCCATCCGGCGGGCTTTTTCCGCCTCATCCATCTGCAGGGAACGGATCTTCCCCCGCAATTCACTGAGGGCGTCGTAAGCCGTCCGGTAGGCGGCAAGAGGCGTTTCCGTCTTCCCGAACCGGTCCAGATAGGCGCCGTGCTGCTCCTCGTCCAGGAGCTGGGCGCCGTCATGCTGGCCGTGGATGTTCAAAAGCTCCCCGCCGATCCTGCGAAGCTGGGCCACCGTGATGGGACGGCCGTTGGCACGGCAGAAATTCTTGCCGTCGGCCGTCAGCTCGCGCTGCAAAAGCAGCTCCCCGTTCTCATCCGGCGCCACACCGCACTCCTCAAGGCCAGGCAGGGAAACGCCGGAAAAGGCGGCACTGACAAAGGCCTTGTCGCTGCCGGTGCGGATCAGGTCCCGGGAGGTACGTCCCCCCAGGACGGCATTCATGGCGTCGATAACGATGGATTTGCCCGCGCCGGTCTCGCCGGTAAGGGCGTTGAAGCCGGGGCGGAACCGAATGTCCGCCTCCTCGATGACCGCGATATTTTCAATATGAAGGAGTTCCAGCATAGCGATCCCTCTTTCCGGCTGCATTCAAAATTTCAAATTCTGCTCACCGCCATATATGGCGGACGGGCCCCCTCCGGGCATCTTCACCAGCCCGGCGGCTCCCCTGCCAAAATCTCAGAGCATCTCCTGGATCTCCCGGCAGAAGCTCTCGGCGGATTCCGTGTCATGCATCACAAGGAAGGCCGTATCGTCACCGGCAAGAGAGCCCACCATATAGCTGATCTCCATGTTGTCAAGGGCCGAGCAGGCGGCGCTGGCCAGGCCGGGCATGGTCTTGAGCACCACGATGTTCTGGGCGCTGGCGATGCTGGTGATGCTCTCCCGGAAGATGGTGCGCAGTTTTTCCGCAAAATTCAGCTTGGAACGGTTGCTGGAAACGGCATACTTATAGACGCCGTGGCCCACCGGCTCCTTGATCAGGTGCATCTGCTTGATGTCCCGGGAGATGGTGGCTTGGGTGCAGCGGATGCCCCGCTGGCACAGGCGGCCCAGGAGCTGCTCCTGGGTCTCGATATTTTCCTGGGAAATGATCTCCAGGATCATGGCCTGACGGTCATTTTTCATGATTGAACCCTCCCGGAAGCATTTTTTGGGCAAAAATTTCGCAAAAGCTCTTTTCACTCAGCCGCACCAGCCGCGTGGTATACCTGGAACGGCGTACCAGCACCTGGTCGTCGGAGCGCAGCGCGAAGGCGCGGCTCTCATCCACACAAAGATACACCGGCTTGCGGCCGTTGCGCTCCAGCTCCACCGTGAGCACATGCTCCGGGGAGAGGACGTAAGAGGAAAAGCGCATATTATGGGTGCAGATGGGACAGACCACCATGGCCTGGGCCACGGGCTCCACCACAGGGCCGCCGGCGGAAAGGGAATAGGCCGTGGAACCGGTGGGGGTGGAGACAATGACGCCGTCCCCCGCGATATCGGCCAGGTGGCGGCCGTCAGAGGAGATTTTCAGATGAATGACGTGGGAGATGGGGCCTTCCCGGATGACGGCATCGTTGAGGCCCAGGTTTGTGTAGATCTGGCGGCCGTCCCTGAGGACGGAGACATCCAGCATCATCCGCTGGTCTACCTGGAAGTCCCAGTCCTTCAGCCTGTAAAGGGCGCCCAGCTCCCCGGCCTCCAGCTCCGCCACGAAGCCAAGGCCTCCCATGTTGATGCCAAGGATGGGCATCTTGTTCAGCGCCGCAAGCTTTGCAAGATGCAAAATGGTACCGTCGCCGCCAAAGGTGATGAGCAGGTCCGCATTTTTGATCTCCTGGGGCAGCGGATGGGTCTCATACCTGTCAAAGGCCCCCTCCTTCTGGTCCCGGAAGGGGGAGCAGACCACAGTCTCAAAGCCGATCTCCCGAAGGATCCTGTCCGCGGCCCGGGTCGTCTTCATGCCCGGGTCCCGGTTGGGGTTGGGGCAGAGGATGATTCGTTTGCTCATATGGTGCCCTCCCCGTGGTCCTTCAAGGTCTCATGGGAGGCGTCTACCAGGGCTTTCAGGTCGAATTCCCGTTCCACCCACTCTCCCTTTTGGAGATATCCCAGATACTCAATATTCCCCTCGGGGCCGCGGATGGGAGAAAAGGTCATGCCAAGGACGGTAAAGCCGGCCTCCCTGGCATGGACCAGGAAGTTTTCCAACACCTCCAGATGAACGGCGGGGTCCCGGACAACCCCCTTTTTCCCCACCTTCTCCCGGCCCGCCTCAAACTGGGGCTTCACCAGGCAGCTCACATGGCCGCCGCTGCGCAAAAGGCCGCACAGAGGGGGCAGGATGAGCTTGAGGGAAATGAAGCTCACGTCCACGGAGGCGAAGTCCAGCTCATCGGGAATCTGCTCATGGGTAAGATAGCGGGCGTTGGTACGCTCCATGCACACCACCCGCTCATCGCTGCGCAGCTTCCAGGCAAGCTGACCGTAGCCCACATCCACGGCGTAGACCTTGGACGCCCCGTTTTGGAGCATACAGTCGGTAAAGCCGCCGGTGGAGGCGCCGATATCGGCGCAGATGCTGCCGGTCAGGTCAATGGGGAAGGTGGCCATGGCTTTTTCCAGCTTCAATCCCCCCCGGCTCACATATCGGAGGGCACTGCCCCGCACTTCGATGGCGGCATCGTTCAAAACGGCGGTGCCGGGCTTGTCCACCCGCTGGCCCTCTACAAACACCAGGCCGCTCATGATGGTAGCCTGGGCCTTCTGCCGGGTCTCCTGCAATCCCCGCTCCACCAGGAGTACGTCCAGCCGTGTTTTATTCGCCATGGTCTTTCACCTCCATCAAGGCTGCTGCCACAGAGGCGGCGTCCAGCCCGAACTGTTTCCAAAGCTCCGGCACACTGCCGGCGGGGGCAAAGGTCTTGCCCAGATTTTTCAAGATAAGCCGCCGGGGGCACCGGCCATGCTTGGCAAGGGTGGCAGCCAGGCGCTGGCCCACACAGCCGGCCACGAAGGAATCCTCCAGCACCAGGAGGGTCTTTGTCTCCCGGAAGAAGCCCTGGAGCATCCCGTCATCCAGGGGGGAAATCTGGTTGAGCTTGATGACCTCCGCGCAGATGCCCTGCGCTTCCAGAAGCTCCGCCGCCTTGAGGGCCTCGTTGATCAAAATGCCATAGGAGAGGATGGCCACATCTCCTCCCTCTTTCAGCCGGACAATGGGCTCCCCGGAGGTATCCGCCCGGAAGGCGCCCTCGCCTCCCCTGGGATAGCGGATGGCCACAGGCCCTTCGATCTCAAAGAGGGCCTTGCGGGTCATGCTGCGCAGCTCGGCGAAATCGGAGGGGCAAAGGACAGTAAAGCCCGGGATCTCCGACAGGAACAGCACATCGAAGCAGCCGTGGTGGGTCTCGCCGTCGGCGCCCACCAGGCCCGCCCGGTCCACGCCCAAAACCACATGAAGCTGCTCCAGGGCAACATCGTGGATCAGCATATCGTAGCCCCTCTGGAGGAAGGTGGAATACACTGCAAACACCGGGATCATCCCCTGGCTGGCAAGGCCCGCGGCCATGGAAACGCCGTGGCCCTCGGCGATGGCAACATCGAAAAAGCGCTGGGGGTATTCCCGGGCGAAGGATGCAAGGCCGGTGCCCTCCGCCATGGCGGCGGTGATGGCGCAGACCTTTTCATTTTCTCCGGCGCACTCCACCAGGGTCCGGCCAAAGACGGAGGAAAAGCTCTCGCCCTCCCCCTTCAGCCCCCTGCCCGTAACAGGGTCGAAGGGCCCCACGCCGTGATAATGGCCGGGATCCTTTTCCGCGTAGGCGCATCCCCTGCCCTTTTGCGTCTTGACGTGGACCACCACGGGACAGTTTTGCTCCCTGGCCCAGCGAAGGACGTTGCAGAGCCGGTCCAGGTCATGGCCGTCCACGGGGCCCAGGTACGTGAAGCCCATGTCCTCGAACAGGGTGCTTTTGGGCAGCAGCGTCTTTTTCAGGAAGATCTTGACCCGGTGGTTAAAGCGGTAAAGGCCGTTTTCCATGGGGTGTTTCCCGAAAAGCCCCCTGTACCACTTCTTAAAATGGTAATAGGCGGGCTTGGAGCGAAGGGCGGTCAGATGGGTGGGCATGGCGCCCACATTGGGGTCGATGGACATCCCGTTGTCATTCAGAATGACGATCAGCGGCTCGCCGGAAGCGCCGGCGTTATTCAGCCCCTCGTAGGCAAGGCCGCCGGTCAGCGCCCCGTCGCCGATGAGGGCCAGGACGCTGTAATCCTGTTTTTGCAGCGTCCGGGCCCGGGCCATGCCCAGGGCCACCGACACGGAGTTGGAGGCGTGGCCCGCAATAAAGGCGTCATGCACGCTCTCATAGGGCTTTGGGAAGCCGGACAAGCCCCCCATCTGGCGGAGGGTGGAAAACAGCTCCTTCCGCCCGGTGAGGGCCTTATGGACATAGCACTGGTGTCCCACGTCAAAAATCAGGCGGTCCCGGGAGGTATCAAAGACCCTGTGGATGGCCACCGTCAGCTCCACGGCGCCAAGATTGGAGGCCAGATGCCCACCGGTCCTGGAGACGTTCTTCACCAAAAATTCCCGCAGCTCCTGACAAAGACGGGGCAGCTCGCTCTCTTTCAGCGCCTTGACGTCAGAGGGGGAATGGATGGTTTCCAATATCAAATCTATCTGCTCCTTTCCCGTAAAACGGAAGGATCCAATCAGTGGTGGAAAATACTCAGAAGGCGGCCCACAAAAAACACCACCTTCGTGCTGGAACGCATGGCAAAGGCCTTGCCCAGGGCCTTGCCGCCGATGGTAAAGCCGGAGATCAGCGCCGTGACGCCCACGGAGAGCACCAGCGCCGGAAGATCCGCCGCCGCCTGCAGTCGGACAACGATCACCGCCGCCGTGGTACCGCTGACGATGCCGCAGATGTCGCCCACCACATCGTTGCAGACGCTGGAGACGGAGCTTGCGCTGCGCAGCAGCTTCAACGCCTCCTTGGCGCCCCTGACCTTGTGGGCGGCCATGGAGTGGAAGGGTCTGGGGTCTGCGGCGGTGACGGCCACGCCGATGATGTCAAAGACGATGCCCAGCAGGATAAAGGCGAGTAAAATGAAAAGGGCGACGACCAGGCCCGCATTCCCCAGCACCGATTCCGATGCCAGGCTCAATGCCGCGGACAAAGTCACCGCCATACAAAACACGGTAACCACCCAGCGGTGCTGGGAGGCTTTCTCGCCCCGCTTTTCTGTTTTGGGGTTCTTTTTCAAGGAACGACCTCCATTGGAAGTTCGGGTAACGGAAGAGCTCCCGTTACCCGCTTTTTATTGCTTTGCTAAGCCGGCGGCAGCAGAAAAAGTAAATCTTACGGCTTAGGTACGGGTTGGATTTCCCCACAGCGCACCTCTCGTTGCCGATGGAGGCGGTTCCCCCTTCGGCGCTGCGGCACGGCGTCGCCAGCCGCACTACCCGATTGCCACTTAGTCCGCACTGCAATCCTTTTTCTGTCCTACTTCCCTTCGACAGCCTAGGTGTTTTCCACCACAGTCTATCCGCTTCTTTAGCCTCTTTTGCAGACCGGGTTTCAAAGGGCGATCGCAGTCAGTTGCTCCGGCCAGAGCGAAATAGCCGCGTTGTTCCCTCATCCACCCGCCCCACTCAAGGCAGGCTACGTCTGCACACAGCGTTACGGCACCTGGCCGATGCACCGCATTGCAGGTTCACAATCTGCTTCGTACGCGGCTCGGAAATACCACAACGGGAGTACGTCCGCGCACAAGAACAGGTCTCCACAGAAACAGGGTCGGGATAACCATGCCATTGGAAAGCGCCCTGAGTCCGCAAGCGCGTGGAAACGCGCTTCCCCCCAGCACCCACCCAAAACTGGGCGTTTCAAGCAGGCACCACGGGTTTCATCGATGTGCCCTTCAGAGGATTTTTAGGCCCTCCTTAGGAAACGGCAGATCTGACTAGAATACTGCGCCGCCGCTTAGCGTGTTTCAGTATAACACGGTTTCGATAAATATACAATATACACCGTATATACAAACTGTGAATTTTTTCGGGTATTTTTGACGGATAAAACGGGCGCTCCCCCAAAAGGGAGATCGTCCTTGAAAGGGATCTCACTGATTCCGGTGGGCAAGGCTGCGGGCAAGCTCTGTCAAAAAGCCGTCGGCATCATAGGGGGCAACGGCGGCCACCGCCTTTTCCGTGCAGGCGGAGACCAGGGCGTCACAGCCCTCCAGGCCCAGAAGGTCCACATACGTCACCTTCCCCTCCTCCTTGTCGGAGCCGATGGGCTTGCCGAAGGTGGCCTCATCGCCGCATACATCCAGCATATCGTCCCGGACCTGGAAGGCAAGGCCCAACTGCATGGCATACTCCCTTGCCGCGGCGCGCAGCGCCCCGCTGCCCCCCGCCGCCGCCACGCCCAGCATACAGGCCCCGGCGATCATGGCCCCGGTCTTCAGTGCGTGGACCTCTCCCAGCTCCCCTTCCGTCCCGGGGGCGTGGAGGGTGTCCAGCACCTGCCCCGCCAGCATTCCATCCGCCCCGGAGGCCTGGGCCAGCAGGAGGGCGCAGTCCGCCCTTTGCTCCGCCGCAAGGCCGGGGGCTGTCAGGATGAGGCGGTAGGCCTCCGGCTGCAGGGCATCTCCCGCCAGCACCGCCAGCGTCTCGCCGTAGACCTTGTGGTTGGTGGGCTTTCCCCGGCGGAGGTCGTCGTCATCCATGCAGGGCAGATCGTCATGGATCAGGGAGTAGGTGTGGACCAGCTCCAGGGCGCAGCCCACCGGCAGCGCCTTTTCCCACTCCATCCCGGCGATGCGTGCAAACTCCAGCGTCAGCACCGGGCGGATGCGCTTGCCCCCCGCCAGGAGGCTGTAGCGCATGGCCTCATAAAGGTCCGCCCAATCCGTCCTTTCGGTAAACAATGTGTCCAGATATGCTTCGATCCTTGCCCGGTACGTCTCATACCGGCTGTGAAAGGCCGCTTTTTCCATTATCCTTCCTCCTCTGTGCCGAAGGGCAGCTCCACCGGGGCCCCGTCCCCGCCCTTCATGAGTCTGACCACCTTCTGCTCCGCCTGATCCAGCTGCCTGGAGCAGGAAGCGATGAGCTTCGTCCCCTCTTCAAACAGCGCCAGGGAATCGGAAAGCTGCACGTCGCCCCGTTCCAGCGCCGCAACGATCTCCTCCAGACGGGAGATCTGTTGTTCAAATGTCAGTTTCTTGCCGCTCATGTTCATTCCTCCCATCGTTCATCCACGGTGCAGCGCAGGGTTCCCTCTCCCAGCCGAACGCGGATGCGGTCCCCCGGCTCCACGTCCCGGGCGGACTTCAAAATATTGCCCCTGCCATCCTGGGCCATGGCATAGCCCCGGCCCAGCACCTTCAGGGGGCTCATGGCGTCCAGGGAGGCGGCCAGGGCGGTGAACCGCTCCCGCTTTCCCCCGATCCGGGCAGCGGAAAGGTCCCCCAGGCGCTGCTGGAGGTGGACCAGCTCCATCCGCTTGTCCTGCACATAGGCCATCTGGTCCTTTATCACCCGCTTGGAAGCCAGGGTATCCAGATGCTTTCGCAGCGTCTCCAGCCGGGCTGCTTCGCTCTGCTCCATCCGCTCTCCCGCTCCACGCAAAAAGCGCAGCAGCTCCACCTTGTCCGGCACGGCGATCTCCGCCGCGTTGGAGGGCGTGGAAGCCCGGGCGTCCGCCACAAAGTCGGCGATGGTCACGTCCGGCTCATGGCCCACGGCAGAGATGACGGGAAGGCGGGAATCATAAATGGCCCTTGCCACCCGCTCGTCATTGAAGGCCCAGAGGTCCTCCATGGAGCCGCCGCCCCGGCCGGTGATGATGAGGTCCCCCACACCGTAGCGGTTGGCATACCGGATGGCCCCGGCGATCTCCGGCGGGGCTTCCGCCCCCTGCACCCGCACCGGCAGCAGGACCACTTTTGCGATGGGATAGCGCCGCCGCAGGATACGGATCATGTCGTGGACCGCCGCCCCGGCTGAGGAGGTCACAATGGCGATGCGTTCCGGATAGGGGGGCAGCGGCTTTTTGTGGGCCGGGTCGAACAGGCCCTCGGCATAGAGCCTGGCCTTGAGCTGCTCGAAGGCCACCGCCAGGTCCCCCACCCCCTCCGGGGTCAGGGCGGCGCAGTAGAGCTGGTAGGCGCCGTCCCTGGGGAACACGGTGATGCGGCCGGAGGCCACCACCTTCATGCCGTTTTCCGGCCGGAAGCGAAGGCGCATGGCCTGCCCCTTGAACATGACGCAGCGAAGGGCCCCCTCCCCGTCCTTCAGGGTGAAGTAGTGGTGCCCGGAGGGGTACATTTTATAGTTGGAAAGCTCGCCCCGGACGGCCACGTTTTGCAGCATGGGCTCTCCGTCCAGCAGGAGCTTGACCAGGTTGTTGACCTCGGCTACGCCGAAGATGTGCTGTTCCATATTCTTTTTCTCCCGCTTTGAACAAAAGAGCCGGAAGACTCCGGCTCTTGTGTGATCCTTATTCGGAAACCTCCTGGCGCACGAAGCTGCCCAGGATGCCGTTGATGAACTTCACCGTCTCCGGCGTCTCGTACTT
>JAEDEN010000062.1 GCA_016293265.1 Oscillospiraceae bacterium
ACCACCATGGTGGATGCCCCCATCACAAGCTGGAGCGCCATGTTCGACGAGCAGTACGCCGGACAGGTGCTGATGATCCGCAATTCCCGTGACGCCCTGGCTGCCGCCCTGCTGTGCCTGGGCTATGACATCAACACCACGGATGAAAGCCAGATCCAGGAGGCCTATGCGCTTCTGGCAGATGCCAAGAGCAAGGGCGTTTACCAGGGCTTCGTCATGGACGAGGTCTTCCAGAAGATGGAGGGCGGCAACGCCGCCATCGCCATGTACTATGCCGGCGATTACCTGACCATGCTGGAAAACAATCCCGACCTTGCCTATGTGGTGCCCGACGAGGGCAGCAACTGGTTCGTGGACGCCATGTGTGTCCTGAAGAACGCACAGCATAAGGCCGAGGCGGAGGAGTGGATCAACTTCATCGCCTCCACCCAGGCGAACCTGGCCAACATGGACTATATCTGGTACGCCTCCCCCAACACCGAGGCGCTGGAAGGCTATCCCGCCTATTATGAGGAGACCTACGAGGAGTCTCTGGATCCCGGCCTTTACCAGATCATGGCCGCACCCAAGGAGGTTCTGGACCGCTGCACCCTGTACGAGAATCTCCCCGGCGAAACCCTGACCCTTTATAACGACCTTTGGACGCAGCTTGGTATCTGAGCCGCGCCGCTTCTAAGGAGGACTTTCTCATGATTATCATTGGAACCAAATGTCAGTTGGAGCAAGTCGTCACCGACGAGCTGACTGCTGCCCGGGTGGGCTCCGGCCTGTTGCCCGTGTTTGGCACCCCTTACCTTGCCGCCATGCTGGAAAATGCCGCTTTGACCTGCCTGCAGGCCTTCCTGGAGGAAGGTAAGGGCAGCGTCGGCACCCATCTCGACATCAGCCACGACGCTCCCACCCCCGTGGGCATGAAGGTCTGGGCCGAGGCCGAGATCGTGAACGTGTCCGAAAACGGCAAGCTGATCGACTTCAAGGTGCGTGCCTGGGACGAAAAGGGCCCCATCAGCCAGGGCACCCACACCCGCGCCATCATCAACTCCGAGCGCTTCCTTGCCCGGTGCAACGCCAAGCTGGAAGGCTGATCCCTCTCAACGAAACGCTCCGTGGAACCCACAGTTCCGCGGAGCGTTTTTTATCTCCCGAGGATCGGAAAGAGGGTCTGGACCCCTCCTCCGTCCAGTGCCGCTCCCAACCGGGGGACAAGGGACTTGGCGGTTTCCAGAAGATACCCCTCCTCCGCCCCATTGAGACCAAGACGGCGGGCCAGCACCTTCCCGGCGCGGGAAAGCCGTTCCTCCTGCTGGGACGGCAAAAGGGCGGACAGTTCTTCCACAAGGGTCTCCTGCTGCCGCAGCGTAAGGCCCAGGGTAAACAGGTCTCCCTCCGCCATGGTGACGCCCAGAGCGCCCACGGCCACCGTCTCGTAGAGATTCACCAACAGCTCCTGGTGCCCCGGAAGCACCTCGTCCAGCAGGCGGCAGACAGCCTCCTGGGAAAAGCGGCGCAAAAAGGCATCCTCCAGAAGCAAGCGGTCCAAATACGCCCGGAGATACACCACCCCCTCCAGCGTCTCCGGCAGTGGGTGGGCCAGGGGATAATCGATGTCGCAGGGACACTCTGCCGCGAAAAAGCGGGGATCATACCGGCGGAAAAAGTCCCCAATGCCGGCAATCGTCGTGACAAGGGCCAGACTCTCCCTTTGGCAGACACAGCGGCAGGCCCGCTGGTATTGAAAGCGGGCACGCTTCACCTTCCGGCGCACCATCTCCTCCGCCGCAGGCAGGATCTTCTCAATATCCTGGTGCAGAATATCTGTAAAGGGTAATCCCTTCTCAGTAAAATACAACCGCAGGGAAAAGCGTACTGAGGACAAAATCGCCCTTGCTACGTCCTCGTGAAGCGACGAGCTCTCCCCGGAGGTATACAGTTCCGCCTGGCGCTTGAGCATTCGGAGGAACCGGGCCTGCATTTCCAATTCTTCCGCCGCCGTCAGGGGACGGCTCACTTCCTCACTCATCTGCCAGCACCTCCCTCATCTCCTTCATGGAAAAACCCGCCAGATACTCCGCCGCCCCTCTTTTGTCGTATGCGCGGCGCAAAAAGGCCAGCACCTCCCCATCCGGCGTCAGATCGCCGGCTTCGTTTTTCCAGTGGTAGAAGACCTCCTGCAGCGTCAAAAGCTCCTCTGTCAGGTTCTCCTGCCTCAGGGCGGGAGAGTCGCAAAAAACCTCCAGCAAGCGGGGAAGGATCCCCCCGCCGAATTCCACCCGGCCGGTATGGCGCAGTGCGGCGGAACACCCCTCCATCAGGGCTGCCGCATCCTCTCTGGTGAGCACCAGCCCATAGCGGCCCAACCGCCGGCGGGATTCCTCCAGTGCTTCTTCCGCTTCCTTCTGTGGAAGCATCCATAATTCCTGCATCTTCAACACCTCCACCCCCAGCTTACGGCATGGGCTCCACAAGGACAAGACTTGAAAATTTCGCCGGTTTGTGGTAATATAAGGGTGAAATTTCAGAAAAAAATTTTTTTCCGGGTGAGTTTTCCCCGGAAATTTTTTTACGGCGAAACCTTTTGGGCTTTTTTACGTCTCTATCAGTAAACGAAGGAAAGGAGGCCCGCCATGGAAGACAGCAGCATCATCGAGCTATACTGGCAGCGGCAGGAACGGGCTATCCAGGAAACGGCCCAGAAATACGGCACCTTTCTCCGGAATCTTGCTTGGAACATTCTCCACAGTCATGACGACGCGGAGGAATGCGTGAACGACACCTACCTCAGGGCGTGGAACGCCATCCCGCCCACACGGCCCAGTGCCCTCAAGGTCTGGCTGGGCCGCATCACCCGCAACCTCTCCCTGGACCGCTGGCGGAAAAGGGCCGGCGGCCATGGGGCAGACATCCTTCTGGGTGAGCTGGATGACTGCATTCCCTCTCCTCACGGCGTGGAAAAAACGCTGGAGGACCAGGAGATTGCCGGCGCCATCTCCGCCTTCCTGCGCACCCTTTCCCGGGAGGGCCGGACCATCTTCCTGCTGCGCTATTGGTACGGCGAGAGCATCCTTTCTATTTCCGGTTCCTTGAACTGCAGCGAGGGAAAGGTGAAATCCTCTCTGTTCCGCAGCCGTGCCGCCCTGAAAAAACATCTGGAAAAGGAGGGGATCGCCTTATGAAGCAGGCAGAACGGCTGTTTCAGATCATCGGTCTTGTGGATGAGGCATTGGTGGAAGAGGCCCTATCTCCCCCAAAAGCGAGGCGCAAATTTTTCTGGTCCTCCCTTGCCTCCGCCGCCTGTCTGGCTCTTTGTATGGCAGGCTGGCTCGTCTCAGGTGGGCTGAGCGCAGACAGCGCCGCCCCTGCCTCCCCCGCAGGCGGCGAAAGCAGCTCCGAATCCTTTCTGTCCTATGCCGGACCGGTGCTGCCCCTGACCGTTTTAGAGGACACGGAGCTGACGGCAACGCGGCACCTGAGCTTTGATTTTCAGGCTGGGGGCAGCGCCCTGGTCCACGACTCCTATGTTCTCCACAATCCCACGGACCGGGATGTAACCCTCACACCCTTTTACCCAGTCACCGGGCGTCTGTGGGATCTGGAGCAGATCCAGCCGCAAACCGACCTGCGGGAGCCGCTTATTCCCTTTACAGGAAACTATGCAGGCGGTTTCCAGAGCGCCTACGGCGCGGAAAAGGAGGGCAGCCATAACCTGGACTCCCCCCATAGTTGGGAGGATTACGCAGAGGAGATTGAAAACGGCGGCCTGGATTGGGCCCTCTCGTCTGCCCCAGAGCTGAGTCAGAGGGTAACGGTGTATGAATTCAGCAGCTTCACCGCCCCTTATGACGCATACAAAGCCGCCACCCAGGCCATGGAATTCACCATCGACCCGGAGCGCACCCAGATCCTGACCTACGGCATCAACGGCGCCTCCTGGGACGAGGAATCCGGCTGGCGGCGGTATGACTTCTTTGTACCTGAGGGGCGGAACACCGGTCCCAAGCTCCTGGCGGTCATGGGGGATGACCTCGGCTCTTACAACCTCCAGGGCTATGCCGACGGAAGCTGCGAAACGGCCATTGACGGCGTTTCCTGCACAGTAACGCGCAGGGAGATGACCATAGACGATCTGTTGGAAAAGCTGTGCCGTGCCTATCTGGAAGAAGCGGAGGACAGCGGCATGAAAAACGCCCTGCCCTTTACCCTGTTCCGGCGCTGCACCGCGGAGCTGCTGACGGAGTACGGCCCCCTCTCTGAAACGCCCGTGGACCGCTACCAGTGGGGGCGGCTGGACGACATCATCGCCGAAGCCCTGATGCTGGACCGGATCTTCTATTTCCGCCTTCCGCAAATAACCATCCCCGCCGGAGGGGATTTCGAAATAAATGTGGAGTCCCAAAAGGCGGCCAGCTTCGACTTTGCTGGCAGCGGCTCGGACAAAATAGGCGTGGAGGGCTATGATTTCCTGACTGCCCTTGGCTCTTCCCTGGAATTCACCTCCCAGCGCCTTTCCCTGTCCGATCAAGGGGAGCCCTTCGATAAATGCCTGCTCTGGAGCCACAATCTGGAGTCCTATTTCGAAAGCGGCGGGGAGGGCGCCCTGGATCTCCATGAGGCGCATTATTATATTTCCATCCAAAGGTCCTGAAATACAGCAAGCTGCTTCCCCAGGGCCATAAAAATATCCCCGGAAAGTATGCTTTCCGGGGATATTTTTATGCTTTCTGCCGTTTCCGGGCGGCCAACTCCACGATCTTTGCACCGCTCCAGCCTACGGCGGCACCCAGCAAGGCGCCTCCCAGGATGTCGCTGGGCCAGTGGACATAGAGGTACATCCGGGAAAAGGCGATGATGCAGGCCAGCACCGCCGCAGGCTTCCACAGCGGACTCCCGGAGCATTTCAAGGCAAACACCGCCGCAAAGGATGCCGCCGTATGGCCCGAGGGGAAGGAGCCAGAAGCAGGGGCGGTAATGAGCAGCTCCACAGCGTCATTTACCGCGCAGGGCCGCAGGCGGCTGAAAAGTGGCTTGAGCAGGAGGTTGCAGGCCATCAGGTCCAGAACCAGCGCCGTCCCCACACTGAAGCCCTGTTTGCGCCGCCGCAAAAGCAAAAGCAGCACGGCAAGGATGATCCAAATCTCTCCGTGATTGCTCAGGGCGCTCACAAAGGGCATCAGCAAATCCAACGCCTCACAGCGGAGATTTGCCTGTATCCAATCCAAAACAGCAAATTCAAACGATTGCATAGTTCCACATTCTCCTCTTTCAAATTGCTTTTCTTCATTACTATATCATAATCAACCTTTCTATGACCAGTCTTCTTTTTGTGAAAATCAACAATTTTTGGAAGTATCCTTAAAAAGGCGTTGACAGTACCACTTTAGCGTGATAGTATACAGACAAAATTGAATCGCTTAATCGATAGAGGCGCGGGAGACATGAGTACCGCACAGCAAGGCCAGGCAGCCGCTGTACGGGAAAGGGGATACCGCCGAAATAACAGTGGATTGCCTGTTCTGCTGTTGTTGGGCCGTCGGAGAAGATCTGCCGGACTGTCACAATACTTTGTGAAGCGCTATCAATGGCTGTTGCGAATTTCGCCGTTTGGGCATAGTTCGAAACTTTCCATGGACCGCTTGACGAAGCGGTCCAATTTTTTTCCGGACGCGGGAATGACGCGTCGAAAAATATTTTGGAAAGGAACTACCAACGATGAGAAGAAGAATCCTTGCTACCCTGATGGCTATGGCCATGACCGCCTCCCTTGTTGCCTGCGGCAGCTCTAACTCCCCCGCCGCTTCCACCCCCGCTCCCGCGGCTTCCTCCGCCCCTGCGGCCTCCTCTGCCAGCCAGGACGTTCCCACCGGCGTTGAAGACGGAGTTCTGACTATCGCCATGGAGTGTGCTTACGCCCCTTACAACTGGGCGCAGCCGGATGATTCCAACGGCGCCGTCCCCATCGTCAACTCCGACAGCGGCGAATACGCCAACGGCTACGACGTTATGATGGCCAAGAAGCTGTGTGAGGCCAACGGCTGGGAACTGGAAGTCATGCGTCTGGACTGGGATTCCCTGGTGCCCGCCGTCCAGACCGGCCAGGTGGACGCCGTCATCGCCGGCCAGTCTATGACCGCTGAGCGTGCCGAGCAGGTGGATTTCGCCGGTCCCTATCTGTACGCCTCTATCATCTGCCTGACCAAGGCCGACAGCCCTCTGGCTTCCGCACAGGGCATCTCCGAGCTCTCCGGCACCTGCACCAGCCAGTTGGGTACCATCTGGTATGATACCTGCCTGCCCCAGATCGCCGGCGCCGATATCCAGCCCCCCCAGGACACCGCTCCTGCCATGCTGATGGCCCTGGAGACCGGTATGGTGGACTTCGTCTGCACCGATATGCCCACCGGCCAGGGCGCTCTGATCGCTTATCCCGACCTGGTTCTGCTGGACTTCTCCGGCAGCGGTGATGACTTCGAGGTTTCCGACGAGGACGTGAACATCGGCATCTCTGTGATGAAGGGCAACACCTACCTGAGAGACGCTCTGGACAGCGTACTGTCCACCATGAACGCTGACGATTTCAATGCATTGATGGCTGAGGCCACTGCCGTCCAGCCCATTGATGGTTGATTCGTAATATCTTCTCCCAAGGCGAGAGGGGCCGTTCCCTCTCGCCTTCCCCCCTATATTGGGGGCATTTAGAAACCTTGAAAGGAGTATGTTCCGATGGACAAATTCGTCCAACTGGGTGCTGATATCGCCAAGCTTTGGGGCAAATACGCCTCTACTTACTTAAATGGTATGGGCAGCACCATCGTCATCGCCCTGCTGTGCACCGCCGTCGGCTGTCTGATTGGCCTTTTGTGCGGCATCCTGCAGACCATCCCCCATGTCAAAACCGATAATCCCCTCAAGCGCGCCGCCCTCCTCCTGATCCGGCTTTTCATCCGCATTTACGTGGAGGTGTTCCGCGGTACCCCTATGATCCTGCAGGCTGTGGTCATCTATTACGCCCTTCCTTACTTCTCCAATAACTCCCTGAAGTTCACCAGCGTGTGGCTGGCCGCCTTTGTGGTTGTTTCCATCAACACCGGCGCTTATATGGCGGAATCTGTCCGCGGCGGCATCATCTCCATTGATCCCGGCCAGACCGAAGGCGCCAAGGCCATCGGTATGACCCACTGGCAAACCATGACCAACGTCATCCTGCCTCAGGCCCTGCGCAATATCCTGCCCCAGATCGGCAACAACCTTATCATCAACATCAAGGATACCTCTGTCATGTCCATTATCGGCTTTACGGAGTTCTTTGCCGTCCACAAGAACGTGGTGGGCGCCACCTACCTCTACTTCCCCTCCGCCACCATCGAAATGGCCGGCTACCTGACCATGACCCTGGTGGCCTCCATCGCCCTGCGCTGGGTGGAAAAGAAGATGGATGGCAGCAACAGTTATGAACTGGTCCAAACCGACGCGCTGACCATGTCCGCCGGCACCTACCGCAATCCCGCCAAGCCGGAGGACCTGCTGGAGCGGAATCTGGAACTCGAAAGGGGGAAGTGAGATGAGCGATAATATTCTGGAAATCAAGCATCTTTCCAAGTCCTTCGGTGCCCACATCGTCCTGCGTGACATTGATTTCACCGTTTCCAAGGGCGACGTCACTTCCATCATAGGAGCTTCCGGTTCCGGCAAGAGCACCCTTCTGCGGTGCATCAACCTGTTGGAAACCCCTACCTCCGGTGAGATCCTCTATCACGGCAAAAACGTGGCAGGCCGCCGCGTGAATGCCGCCGAGTATCGCTCTCATGTGGGTATGGTATTCCAATCCTTCAACCTCTTCAACAACATGACGGTTCTTGAAAACTGCATGGTCGGCCAGATAAAGGTCCTGAAAAAGAGCAAGGACGAAGCCCGTAAAAGTGCCATGAATTACCTGGAAAAGGTGGGTATGGCTCCTTATATCAACGCAAGGCCCCGGCAGATCTCCGGCGGCCAGAAGCAGCGTGTGGCTATCGCCCGGGCTCTTGCCATGGATCCTGAGGTACTTCTTTTCGATGAGCCCACCTCCGCTCTTGACCCCGAAATGGTGGGTGAAGTCCTCTCTGTCATGCAGAATCTGGCCCAGGAGGGCATGACCATGTTGGTGGTGACCCACGAGATGGCCTTTGCCCGGGACGTCAGCACCCAGGTGGTCTATATGAACCAAGGTGTGATCTGCGAGCAGGGTTCCCCCGCTCAGATTTTTGGTGATCCCCAGCAGCAAGCCACCCGGGATTTCCTGACCCGTTTCCGCCAGAATTGAAGATATTCCAAGAAGGAGTCTGCCAGCGGTAGGCTCCTTTCTTTTCATATTTCATTCAAAATTCCTTCATAATTTTTTTGCATATTATCCACAAATTCGATCCATGGTATATGCTATTCTGTGGCACACAAGGGCATAAATGCCCAAAGATGACAAAGGATGATTATTATGGGTTCCTTTCAGCATTCACCCTGGCGCAATCTGTGCTATACCCTATGGTTTCCGGTCTACTTTCTTCTCTATCTGGTCATTGAACGGCTGATTCCCTCAGCCGCCTGGACCACGCAGCTCCCACTGGACGGGTATATTCCCTTTTGCGAGTGGTTCGTAATCCCCTATTGTCTCTGGTATCCGCTGCTGGTGGTGGTAGGGATCTATCTCCTCCTGCGGGATCCCGGGGCCTTCCGGCGCTATATGTGCTTCCTGGCATGGAGTTTTTTCCTCAGCGAGCTGATTTGGTTTCTCTTTCCCAACGGACAAAATCTCCGGCCTTCAGTCATGCCCCGTAACAATCTTTTGACGTCGCTGATCTCCCTGATCTACAGTGCGGACACCAACACCAATGTGTTTCCCTCTGTCCATGTGGTTGGCTCTCTCGGGGCTATGCTGGCGGTCTGGGACTGTTGGAGACTGCGGGAAAAGTATCCCGGTATCTGCTGGGCAACAAGCCTGCTGGGTGTCTTGATTTGTCTTTCCACCCTTTTTATCAAGCAGCACGCTGCTTTGGATGTCATCTCCGGAATCCTTCTTTCGCTGATCGTTGCAATTCCTGTCTATCACAGTTCTCCCGCATTTTGCTTCTTTCCAAGGCCCAAAAAAGTCTGAGAAAACGCTCCGGGGTGGGAAATATCCACCCCGGAGCATTTTGTCTATACAAAACTGCATAGAAAAAAGCGGCAGTCGAATGACTGCCGCTTTGTGTTGGCGCTACCTATC
>JAEDEN010000063.1 GCA_016293265.1 Oscillospiraceae bacterium
CTCCACCGTTCCTTCCAGCACATACTGGCTGTCCTTGGGCAGCATGGAAAACACTTGATTATGCGGTCTCATTATAACAGATGGGAGAAAGGCCTGCAAGATGAGGGAATTGGTTGTGAATGCCCGGATTGTTTCGTCAAAGCGGCAGTTCCTGCCTGACAAATCAAAAATAACTGCTCCGAAACCGACCTGTCAGTTTCGGAGCAGTATATTCCGGATATGAACGAAAGGTATCGGGGACAGAGGCTTTGGCTGGAAAGGATTGGTTACAGCAAGGTAATGCCGGCCTTTTCGCAGCCTTCCACAGTATCCCGGTCCCAGAGGCTGGCCTGGACCTCGCCGATGTGGCAGGTGCTCAGGAGCAGCATACAAAGGCGGGACTGACCGATGCCGCCGCCGATGGACTGAGGCAGCTCATTGTTCAGCAGCATCTGATGGAAGGGAAGGGCGCGGCGGTGGTCACAGCTGGCGGCGGTCAACTGGCGGTCCAGAGCTGCGGCGTCCACGCGGATGCCCATGGAGGAAAGCTCGAAGCTGCGCTGGAGAACGGGGTTCCACATGAGGATGTCGCCGTTGAGCTCCCAGTCGTCATAGTCGGGAGCGCGGCCGTCATGGCGCTGGCCGGAGTGGAGGGTCTTGCCGATCTGCATCAAAAACACGGTGCGGTGGAGGCGGCAGATTTCCATTTCCCGCTCATTGGGGGTGAGGTTGGGGAAGCGGTCCTCCAGCTCCTGGGTGGTGATGAAGTAAACATCCCGGTCAGGTCTGAAGGTGAGGACGGGATAGGCGTTGCGCAGGACGGTGGCAGTGTCGCAAATGCAGCCCACGATCTCCCGGACCGTGTCCTTCAGATACTGCATCTTGCGCTCCTCGGGACGGATGTGCTTTTCCCAGTCCCACTGGTCCACGTAGATGGAGTGGAGGTTATCCACCTCCTCATCGCGGCGGATGGCGTTCATATCGGTGTAGAGGCCGGTGCCCTCCTTGAACTCATAACGCTTGAGGGCAAGGCGCTTCCACTTGGCCAGGGAATGCACCACCTGGCCGTCGGTGCCTACATCGGGGATGTCGAAGGAAACGGGGCGCTCCACACCGTTGAGGTCGTCGTTAAGGCCTGTCTTGCCGTCCACAAACAGGGGAGCGGAGACGCGGTGGAGGTTCAGGCGGACGGTCAGGTTGTGCTGAAACTCCTCGTGGATGAGTTCAATGGCGCGCTGGAGCTCGTTGTTGGTGAGCTTCATACGGTAGCCTTCGGGGATGAAAAGTTTGCTCATGGATAAAACAGTCCTTTATATATGTGATTTCGCTTGATTGGAAAAGAAGGGGGATCAGCCCTGGAGCTTCTCAATGCCCAGATGCAGGCGGCGCAGGGTTTCATCTCTGCCCAGGATGTGGCACAGCTCCACGGCACCGCCGGGAGTGACCAGCTTGCCTGCCACAGCGATGCGTACAGGCCACATGAGGGTGGCGTTTTTCACGCCGAGACCCTCGGCAAGGCCGATGAGGGAACCGTGGATGCTCTCTGCCGTCCACTCCGGCAGCAGCTCCAGCATGGGCGTGACTGCCTTCAGCATATCCAGGGCCACCTCGGAGTTGGTCTTGGACTTCTTGTTGGTGAAGAAGGAGACATCGTAGTCCGGCAGCGTGTCAAAGAAGTCCACCTTTTCCGGGATCTCGGTGAGCTTTTCGCACCGGGCCTGCAGCAAGGCGGCAACGGCGGCGGCGTCGATGGCGGGATTTTTCACGCTCTCACGGATATAGGGCTCGGCCACCTTGGCGAAGGCTTCGGGCTCCATGGCACGCAGGTAGTTGGCGTTAAAGTAGTCCAGCTTGGCGATGTCGAAGATGGCGGGG
This sequence comes from Oscillospiraceae bacterium, assembly GCA_016293265.1. Taxonomy (GTDB): domain Bacteria; phylum Bacillota; class Clostridia; order Oscillospirales; family Oscillospiraceae; genus Oscillibacter. Next base: position 1,855 of record JAEDEN010000063.1, read on the forward strand.
GACTTGGAGATGCCGGCGATGTCAAAGGCATCCACCAGCTCGGACAGCGTAAAGAACTCCTTTTCGGCCAGCTCGCCCTTGGGAGACCAGCCCAGCAGGGCCACATAATTCAAAACGGCGTTGGTCAGGTAGCCCTTTGCGATGAGGTCCTCATAAGAGGGATCGCCGTGCCGTTTGGACATCTTGTTGTGCTGGTCCCGCATGACGGGGGAGCAGTGGACGTAGGTGGGGATCTCCCAGCCAAAGGCCTGGTACAGCAGGTTATACTTGGGGGCGGAGGAGAGGTACTCGCTGCCGCGCACCACATGGGTGATTCCCATGAGATGATCGTCCACCACGTTGGCAAAGTTATAGGTGGGCAGGCCGTCCCGCTTAATCAGGACCTGGTCATCCAGGGTGGTGTTTTCCACGGTGATGTCGCCGAAGGACACATCGTGGAAGGTAGTGGTGCCCTCGTGGGGGATGCGCTGGCGGATGACGTAAGGCTTGCCGGCGGCGAGATTGGCCGCCACCTCTTCCGCGCTCAGGCTGCGGCAGGGATCGTCCTCGCGGTTGAAGTCGCCGGAATCCTCTTCAGATTCGCTCTTTTCACAAAAGCAGTAATAGGCGGCGCCCTTTTCCACCAGAAGCTGGGCGTACTTGCCGTAAAGGCCCCGGCGCTCGGTCTGGATGTAGGGACCCACGGGGCCGCCCACATCGGGGCCTTCGTCGTGATCCAGGCCGCATTCGGCCATGGTCTTGTAGATCACGTCCACGGCGCCTTCCACCAGGCGGCCCTGGTCGGTATCCTCGATGCGGAGGATAAAGGTGCCGCCGGCGTGGCGGGCGATCAGCCAGGTGTACAGCGCGGTGCGCAGGTTGCCCACGTGCATATAGCCGGTAGGGGAGGGGGCGAAACGGGTACGGACCTTCCCCTTGGGGATACGGGCTTCCATCTCTTCGAAGAAATTCATATCCAGTGCCATGAAAGGAACCTCCATGTCAGTAAATTTGCGTAAAACAACAAAGTACATTATCTCTGTTTCCCGGGAGAATGTCAAGTAAGATTCACAAGAACAGATTGCACTTTCCCCCATTCCATGATACAATAACAGGCAATCTGCTGTATTGCGCCCATGGGGCGCGGCGACTTGAAATAACAGAGGTGCGAATCATGGAAAATGAAGTGCAGAAGAAACGGATTCTCAGCGGTATCCAGCCCTCCGGCAATCTGACCCTGGGCTCCTATCTGGGGGCTATCAAGAACTGGGCGGCCCTGGCCGATGAGTATGATTGTTATTATATGATGGCGGATATGCATACCATCACGGTGCGCCAGGTTCCCGCCGACCTGCGCCGCAATACCCTGACCCAGCTGGCTGCTTACATCGCCAGCGGCCTGGACCCGGAGAAGAACGTCCTTTTCGTCCAGTCCCACGTCCCTGCCCATGCCCAGCTTGGCTGGGTGCTGGATTGCTACACCATGTTTGGTGAGCTTTCCCGTATGACCCAGTTCAAGGATAAGTCCGCCAAGAACGCGGACAATATCAACGCCGGCCTTTTTACCTACCCCGCCCTGATGGCAGGCGATATCCTGCTGTACCAGGCGGACCTGGTGCCCGTTGGCGGCGACCAGAAGCAGCACGTGGAGATCTGCCGCGATATCGCAAACCGTTTCAACGGCATCTATGGCGAGACCTTCAAGATTCCCGAGCCCTATATTCCCAAGGTGGGCGCCCGCATTATGAGCCTCACCTCGCCCGAAAACAAGATGTCCAAGTCCGACAAGGACCCCAATGGCTGCGTGTATATGCTGGAAAAGCCCGAGGACATCATGCGCAAGTTCAAAAAAGCCGTTACGGATTCCGACGCCTGCGTTCGCTTTGATCCCGAGAACAAGCCCGGCGTTTCCAATCTGATGCAGATCTATTCCGCCGCCACCGGAGCGGCCTTTGAACAGATCGAGGCTGAATTTGCCGGCCGCGGCTACGGTGACTTCAAAAAGGCCGTGGGCGAATCCGTGGTGGAGATGCTCCGCCCCATCCGTGAGGAGACCGAACGCCTTCTTTCCGACAAGGCGTACCTGGAAACCATCTACCGCAGCGGTGCGGAACGGGCCTCTTACGTTGCAAACCGTACCCTGGGCAAGGTCTACAAGAAGGTCGGCTTCCTGGCTCGATAAGGGAGAAACGTTATGGTCATCGAAAATCAACTGTTCGGCTATGTGATGCTGGCACTGCTGGTTGCCATGGTGGTCAGCTTCCTGACAAGCCCGGTGGTGAAGAACTTCGCCTATAAGGTGGGCGCCATCGATGTGCCCAAGGACGCCCGCCGGATGCATAAAAAGCCCATCCCCCGCCTGGGGGGACTGGCCATCTTCCTGGGGTTCATGGTCAGCGTCATTTTGTTTGTCCCCATCCGGGGAGACCGGGAGATGCAGAGCATCCTTCTGGGGGCGGTCATCATTGTGGTTTTGGGCGTGGTGGACGACATCATGGCCCTGCCCGCCATGCTGAAATTCGTCGTGCAGATCGCGGCGGCCCTGATCCCGGCCCTCAACGGCGTGGTCATTCAGGCCGTTTCCAACCCCAATGTGTTCTCCAGCGAGGCTTACTGGGTGCTGGGCTGGCTCTCCATTCCGGTGACGGTCATCTGGATCGTGGCGGTCACCAATTCCGTCAATCTCATTGACGGCCTGGACGGACTTGCCAACGGCGTTTCCGCCATCTCCGCCACCACCGTTCTGGTCATCGCCCTCCTGGCCTCCGAGGCCCAGGTGGCGCTGGTCATGGCGGCGCTGGTGGGCGCGAGCGTGGGCTTCATGCCCTATAACCAGAACCCTGCCAAGATGTTTATGGGGGATACCGGCGCCACGTTCCTGGGTTTTATCCTTGCCTCTATGTCCATCCAGGGCCTGTTCAAGTTCTACGCAGTCATTTCCTTTGTGGTGCCCTTCCTGATTCTGGGCCTGCCTATTTTTGACACGGCCTTCGCCTTTACGCGGCGCATCGCCCACGGCCAGAGCCCCATGCACGCGGACCGCAGCCATATCCACCACCGCCTGATCGACATGGGCCTCAACCAGAAGCAGGCCGTGGCCACGCTGTATGTCATCTCCGCCATTTTGGGCCTTTCCGCCGTAGTGCTGACCGCCGGCGGCGAGGGCAAGGCCATGATCCTCTTTGCCGCCCTTTGCATTGTGGCTGTGGTTGCCGCCCGGGTGGTATTTCCCAAGGAAGTAACGGAGGAGCTCCAGGAAGAGCTGGAAGAGATCAAGGAGCACGGCCATAATAAGAAAGGCGGTGAATCGTAAGATGGAAAGGATCCGTATCATGAGCGTCTTCGGAACCCGCCCGGAGGCCATTAAAATGTGCCCGCTGGTGAAGGAACTGGCCTCCCGGGAGGAGATCGAAAGCCTTTGCTGCGTCACCGCCCAGCACCGCCAGATGCTGGACAGTGTTCTGGAGGTCTTTGACGTGAAGCCCGACTGGGACCTGGACATCATGACCCCCCGCCAGACCCTCTCCACCATCACCAGCAAGTGTCTCACCGGCATGGACGAGGCCATCGACGCCCTGAAGCCCGATATGATCCTGGTGCATGGGGACACCTCCACCACCTTTGCCGGAGCCCTTTCTGCCTTTTACCACCAGGTAAAGGTAGGCCATGTGGAGGCAGGCCTTCGGACTTATGATAAGTATTCTCCCTTCCCGGAGGAGATGAACCGCAAGCTGGTATCCTCCATCGCGGACCTTTATTTCTGCCCCACCGCCAATAATAAGGCGAATCTGCAGCGGGAGGCCATCACCGACGGGCTTTTTATCACCGGCAACACCGTCATCGATGCATTAAAGACTACGGTTCAGTCCGGGTATCGGTTTGCAACGGAAGAGCTGAACCACCTTCCCTATGACGAAAAGAAGATCATTCTGGTCACCTGTCACCGCCGGGAAAACTACGGCGAGCCCATGAAGAACATCTTCCTGGCCCTCCGGGAGATCGCGGAGCGCAACAGCGGCGTGGAGCTGGTCTATCCCGTCCACCTGAGCCCTGTCGTCCGGGAGGCGGTGGACAAGTACCTCCGGGGGGCGCCCCGGGTCCATCTCATCGATCCGCTGCCCGCAGATGAGATGCACAACCTCATGGCGCGCTGCTATATGGTCATGACGGACTCCGGCGGCCTTCAGGAGGAGGCTCCTGCCTTGGGCAAGCCTGTTTTGGTGCTGCGCCGGGAGACGGAGCGGCCCGAGGCTGTGGAGGCCGGCACTGTGAAGCTGGCCGGTGTGGTGCAGGACGATATCGTCACCATGGCGGAGCGGCTGATCCAGGATAAGAATGCCTACGCCCAAATGGCCCATGCCGTGAACCCCTATGGCGACGGCAACGCCTGCCGCCGCATCGCCGATGCAATCTTGTGGTATTTCGGCCGTGGGGAAAAGCCCGCGGACTATCTGGCCTGAGGATTTCAACGAAACGGGGGAGCTATGGACAAGCGGAATCTGAAATGGATCACATGGGGATTCGCGCTGATCACGGTGCTGGTGGTGGCGCTGATGCTGACCCGCACCCTGCGCCGCAGCGTCCATATCACCCTGCCCGCCCCGCAAAGCAGCGTGGAGGACAGTCAGAACAATGGGGAGAGTAACCAGGATATGCTCTCCGTCATTGAGATCACGCCCAAAACGGTGCAGTTTGCCATCGAGACCCTTCGCAGGCCGGAAAGTTACCGCCGCACCATCACCCTGGAGCAGTTCTGGGAGGGCGGCAGCGGAGCATGGACGGTGAACGCCTTCGTGAAGGACGGCTGGAGCCGGGCTGACCGAACCATGCCGGATAACCGGGTGCGCCACACCGTCACCAACGGTGAGACCACCTATATCTGGTACAATAGTGAGAAAGAGATTTACACCGCTGCGGCCGGGGATATCACGGCGGACGATGACCAGAGCATCCCCACCTACGAGGACATCCTCTCCCTTCCCGTGGAGGAGATTGCCATTGCAGATTACCGGGAGCTTTCCGGCGTAAGCTGCATCTACACGGAAACGGCGGAAAACGGCCGGGGTTATTGCCTGCGCTACTGGGTCAGCGTGGAAACAGGCCTTCTGGTATCGGCGGAAAAGCTGCTGAACGGGGAGCTTGTTTACCGGATGAGTGCCCTGGGCGTTGAGGTGGTGGAGCCGGCCAACGCGGATTTCACCCTGCCCGACGGGACGGAGCTAATCACATCCTGAATTGAAAAAATGACGGAGCCATGGCTCAATGTCATTAAGTTAATCTAAAAACACAGCCGTTGAGGGACGGAGAACTGACTTCCGTTCCTTAACGGCTGTGCTGTTTTTGCGACTGTCTTTTTAGATAAGGCCGAAATGATAAACAATCTGTAAACAAATCCAGATTTTGCCGCTATTCGCTTTACAATTCGGTTTTTCTGCATATAATAAACTAAACGCCGTGATGAGCGGTGTTCGCAAGCAGAATTTGAGAAAGCCAAATTAGTGAGTATTATTTAGATTTAAGTGTTTTTGAGTATTTTTTGAGAGTCATTTGAAATAGCCAAATTAGCCAACATTGAGAGAATAGCCAAATAGCCAAAACAATAGTAGCGAACATACGGAACATCAAGCGTACGCGCCCAGCAGATGGGCGTGCGTTTGGTGTTCTTTTTTCATCCGGTGAATAATCACTTGGAGGCTATTCTCATGTCAATTGATTTACTCAGCATGGCACTCAATGCCGCACTCAGAGCCGCTACACAGAGCATCAGCGGCAAGGATTTTTCCCGCAAGCGTGTGCTTACGCCCGATACTGTCATGCGTCTTTTAATCAGCGCAGAGGGCGGCTCTTTAGATAAGATTTTGCATATCGCTGGCATTCAAGCCACCGCGTCTGCCCTTACGCAGCGCCGCGCTCAAATTCCGCCCGAACTGTTCCGCACCGTTTTCACAAAGTTCAATTCCAGATGCGATGATACCGATTTCTTTCGCGGTTATCGCCTGTTTGCGGTAGATGGCACAGCAATCAATCTGCCCAGAAATCCAGATGCACCGTCCTTTGTCTGCAACGACAGTATTCCAAAGGGCGTGAATCAGCTTCACGCAACGCCGCTGTATGACATTCTCAGCCGTACCTTTGCCGATGTGGTCATTCAACCAGAGCCAAAGAAAGACGAAATCGGCGCATTAGTCACCATGCTGCAACGTAACGACTTCGAGGAAAAGACGCTGATTATAGCTGACCGTGGTTTTGAAAGCTATAATCTCATAGCGCATATCCTTGAAAAGCCCAACGCGGATTTTCTCATTCGCATCAAGCAGAATCGCTCCGCCATGCGTGAGGTGGCAAAGCTGCCCATGTGCGAATTGGATTGCAATATCGGCTTCACCATAACGACCACGCAGACGAACGCCGATAAAGCGAACCACTACATACATCTGCAAGTGCCAAAGAAAAGCAAGGCAGGTTCCAAAACGCGGCGCGGACGCTGGGATTTCCCGTCACCGTACCCGATGCGCTTCCGCATCTGCCGCTTCCAGCTTGATAACGGCGAGTTTGAAACGGTAGCGACCTCGCTCCCCGCGTCCTTTACGCTTGAGGACATCAAAGAACTGTATCATTTACGCTGGGGTTTGGAGACAGCTTTCCGCGATTTGAAGTACACGCTGGGACTTGTCAATCTCCACGGCAAATCCGACGCATTTGCAGAACAGGAGATATACGCCAGCTTGACGGCGTTCAACTTTGCAAGCCGGGTTTGTCGTGAGGTTGTTGTCCACCAGCCATCAGAGGGCATTTACGCCTACAGAATCAATTTCAAAATGGCGGTGACTCTCTGCAAAGAGTATTTGCGAACACAGAATGCCGACAGCAACAAGCTGATGGAGGACATAGCGCGGTACACCGTTCCCATCCGACCGGGACGGCAAGACCAGCGCGACCTGCGGGTAAAGGGATTCCCCGGTTTCGTGTACCGGGTAGCGGCCTAAAAAATGAGGGGGTGGGGGTAATGGCTTCCGCCCCCTCGCCACGTTTATTTTTTAAAATGCCTGTTTTCGGCGCTCAAAACAAGGCTTTTCAGAAAAAGAAATGTCGCGCTAACTTAACAGGGCATGAAAAGCGCCGTGATAGGTAATGATGAACGGCAAATCTCAACAAGTCGTGCAAATACAGCA
>JAEDEN010000064.1 GCA_016293265.1 Oscillospiraceae bacterium
TGGCCAGCAGGTGGAGCACCGTGTTGGTGGAGCAGCCCAGGGCCATGTCGCAGGTCAGGGCGTTGCGGATGCTGCGCTGGTTGATGATATCCCGGGCACGGATGTTCCGGCGGACCATCTCCATGATGGCGCTGCCCGCCTGGCGGCCAAGCTGCAGGCGCTTGCTGTAGACGGCGGGAATGGTGCCGTTGCCCGGCAGGCCGATGCCGATGGCCTCGCACAGGCAGTTCATGCTGTTGGCGGTGTACATACCGGAGCAGCTTCCGCAGCCGGGACAGCAGTTCTGGGTGCACTCTTCCAGCTTTTCCTCGTCGATGAGGCCGGCCTTGTAGGAGCCTACCGCCTCAAACATCTTGGAAAGGCTGACTTCCTGGCCGTTATAGGTGCCGGCCAGCATGGGCCCGCCGCTGCATACCACCGCGGGCACGTTCATGCGGACAGCCGCCATCACCATGCCGGGCACGATCTTGTCACAGTTGGGCACCAGCACACAGCCGTCGAACTGGTGGGCCATGAACATGGTCTCCACGCTGTCGCAGATCAGCTCCCGGCTGGCCAGGGAGTACTTCATACCCACATGGCCCATGGCGATGCCATCGCAAACGCCGATGGCGGGCACCATGAAGGGAGTGCCGCCGGCGGCCTCAATACCGCTTTTCACGGCTGCGGTCAGCTTGTCCAGGTTCATGTGGCCGGGAACGATGTCGCTGTGGGCGCTGACCACGGCGATCAGGGGCTTTTCCAGGTCCTCAGGCGTATAGCCCAGGGCATAGAAGAGGCTCCGGTTGGGCGCCCGCTCGGCGCCCTTGGTCACGTTATCACTGCGCATGGTTGTCTCCTCTTTTCAATGCGGGCCGGGGTGCTTCCGCACCCCGGCCACGTCGGGATGGTTGGGTTTACTTCTTCAGCCAGCTCATCATGGCCCGCAGCTGGGCGCCCACCTTCTCGATGGGATGCTCGGCGGCCATGCGGCGCTGGGCCAGGAAGTGGGTCTTGCGGCCGCCGTTGGGGCTCATCTCCGTCAGGAACTCGCTGGCGAAGGTGCCGTCCTGGATCTCCTTGAGGATCTGGCGCATCTCCCTGCGGGTGTCGTCGGTGATGAGGCGGCTGCGGGTGCGGTAGTCGCCGTACTCAGCGGTGTTGGAGATGGAGTAGCTCATCTTGCCAAAGCCTCCCTCGTTGATGAGGTCGATGATGAGCTTCATCTCGTGGCAGGTCTCGAAGTAGGCCATCTCCGGCTCATAGCCGGCCTCAACCAGCGTCTCAAAGCCCGCCTGGATCAATCCGCACACGCCGCCGCAGAGGACTGCCTGCTCACCGAAGAGGTCGGTCTCCGTCTCCTCCTTGAAGGTGGTCTCCAGGATGCCGGCACGGCCGGCGCCGATGCCGGAGGCATAGGCCAGGGCCACATCCTTGGCCTTGCCGGTGAAGTTCTGCTCCACGCAGATCAGGCTGGGCACGCCCTTGCCCTCCAGGTACTGGCTGCGGACGGTGTGGCCGGGGCCCTTGGGGGCGATCATGATGACGTCCACGTTGGCGGGAGGCACGATGGTCTTGAAGTGGATGTTGAAGCCGTGGGCGAAGGCCAGGGTCTTGCCCTCGGTCATGTAGGGGGCCACCTGCTTGTTGTAGATGTCGGCGCACAGCTCGTCGGGCACCAGCATCATCACCACATCGCCGGCCTTGGCGGCTTCCTCAACCTCCATGACCCTGAAGTTGGGGCAGGTGGCGGCGAAGGCCTCGGCCTTGGCCCAGTGGGCGCTGCCCTTGCGCAGGCCCACCACCACGTTCACGCCGGACTCGGCCAGGTTTTCGGAATGGGCGTGGCCCTGAGAGCCGAAGCCGATGACAGCGACGGTCTTGCCGTCCAGGAGGCCCAGGTTGCAGTCGGAATCGTAATACTTCTTGATCGCCATAGTGTTGTTCTCCTTTTCGTTTTGAAAAAATGTTGTGTGCTGATGGCTTCCTGCCGGACTGGCCGGTAAAAATCAAAAAAGCCTTTGCCTCTTGCAAATCAAGAGGCAAAGGCTTTAAAAATCCTTCGCGGTACCACTCTTGTTAACGGTGCAGCTGCACCGCCATCTCAGCAGGCTCCAACAAGCCCTGCACGGTAACGGGTGCGTCCGGCTCTGCCTATGGAATCCCATTCAGCAGGCTACTCCGGGATGATTTCGCCTGTCCCGACGCTTGTTGCCTTGCACCAACCGGCAATTCTCTGAAAGCGGAGCGAAACGGACTACTTGTTCCCTTCATCATATTTCCTTGAGGGTGATTTTGCCATAGATCGCGAAAATTGTCAAGCGTATTTAAAAAAAATTTGGGGACCCACGGAAGGGCCGGCGCCGGAAGGCGGAAAAACCCCGGTATGCCAGGCATACCGGGGGAGGGATTATGTAAAGCTCAGGCCAGGCGGATGCCGCCCACGAAGTAGCGGTTATAATAGCCGCTGCTCAGGTCGCTGTAGATCACGCCGTGCTTGGAAGAGGAGGCGTGGATGAACTGGCCGCCGCCCACATAGATGCCGGCGTGGGAACAGGCCTTGCCCATGGAACGGCTGGGGTCGCAGAAAAACACCAGGTCGCCGGGCATCAGCTCACCGTAGGACACCTTGGTGCCCAGGCCGCTCTGCCACTGGCCGGTGGCGGTGTGGGGCAGGGAATAGCCGAACTGCTTCATGATGTACATGGTGAAGCCGGAGCAGTCAAAACCGCTGGGAGAGGCGCCGCCGTACACATAGCGGACCCCCAGGTACTGCCGGGCCAGATCCACCGCGGCGCTGCCGCTGGTGCTGGTCTTGGAGGAGATGAGGTCCAGGAAGTCGCTACGGATATAGCCTCTGGTGCCGCTTTCGCAGGTGACGTCGTACCAGCCGTCCACAAGGCCGTTGACGGTGACGATGCTGTTTTTGGAGATGGTGCCCAGAGTGTCGCTGGCGGTGGAGGCACCGGAGCGGACGTTGACCGCGTCGCCGTTGACACGGCCGTAGGTCTCAAAGATGTTGTCGGCGTCGATTTCCAGGTAATCGGCGGACACATAACCGGTCTTGCCGGCGTAGGACACCTTGTACCACTGGGTGGTGGGCTGGTCGATGACGGCCAGAATGGTGTCCTTGTTCAGTGTGGTGAGAATGGAGGAGGAAGTAGAGGCTTCCGCGCGCAATCTCAGGGAAGAGCCGGTGGTGATGCCTGCACGGACGGCGAGATCGCCCTCAGCGGCCATGGCGGAAACAGCCAGCAGCAGGGTCGTGAGTGCGGAGAGGAAAAAGACCTTGGCTGCCTTTCCTGCGAAATGTGTCATGGGGGTTACTTCCTTTCGTTGATCTTTTGTAAAGAGGGGGGATTACTTTTCCTTCAGGGCCCGTTCCAGCCAAATGGCGCCGATATCCATGGCAGCGTAGAGGCTGTCCTTCTCGCTGCGCTTGACGATACGGTTGCGGGACTTCAGCTCCGGGTCGGTGAGCTGGAGCTGAACGGAGACCTTGGTGGCCAGGTTCAGGTCCTTTTCGGCCTTGGTCTCCAGGACCTGCATCATGATGATATATTTTTCAGCCATCGTGCCGTAGTAGATGAAATTGCCCACCCGGCGGAGGGGATGGCCCTTGTAAATCAACCCTTCTGCTTTTTTGGTTTCAGCCATGGGAACACTCCTTTGAAAAATTGTAACCAAATTGTAACAGATTTTTTCCGTTTTGTCAACATTTCCGCTTCAGCTATTTCCTGGAAATATTTGTCGATGGGAGCATTTCAGCCAAAATCTCCCGGAATCAGGCCCCGAAAGGGTGTGAAACCGGGCGGATCCGGCCCGCCGCAGCCCCCGGGCATGCCTATGGAGGCTCATTTCACTTTATGTTAACTCTGAAAGCGGCAGAGGAATCCGGGCCGCGGAACGCCACAGCCGCCGGCGCTTGACCCCGGCTTCCGGTGTACAAAAGAAAACGGCATGACCGGAATCATGCCGTTTCACGAAAGTATTGGGATGCGGGGATGTCCTTCTCAGCCTTCCTTCAGGTGGATGACACAGGCGGAGAGGTCGTAGAAGGGCTCCGCCATGGTGGGGGAGAGGCCCTCCACCACATCCGCCTGGGTGAGGACGGAGACGGACTTGAAACACACCGGCAGAATGGGGGCCTGATTCTTCAGCCGCGTACAAAGGCGCTCCATGGCGTCGCCCCGCTCCGCAGCGGAGGCGTAAAGGGCCAGGAGATGGTCGGTCTGGGCATCGCTCCAGCCGCCGTAGTTCAGCGTACCGCCGGTGGCCAGCAGGGGGGAGAGGTCCCAGTCTGCGGTAAGGCGCACCTCGCCGTAGTAGAGGTCAAAATCCCCGGCGGCCAGGGCGGCGGTGTAGTCCGCCCAGGGCAGGACCCGTGTCTCCACGCTGAGGCCTTCCTCCGTAAAGGTTTCGGCCAGATGGGAGGCGATGGAGACCTTAAAGCTGTTCTCCCCGTTCACCAGCAGCGTCAGGGTCCGCTCCGGCAGCTGGGTTTCGGCCAGGGCGGCGGTGAAGCCGTCGTGGGAATAGGCCGTTTCCAACTGGGAGGGGTAAAGGGGGGAGACGGGGGAAACGGGAAATTGGGCGGCAACGCCATGGCCGGAGAGATAGGCGCTGACGATGCTGCCGCGGTTGATGCCCTGGGAGAGGGCCCGGCGCAGCGCCGGGTCGGAAAGGCCGTCCCGGGCGGTGTTGATGCCGACGTACTGCAAAACGGTGGTTTCGGCGTCATGGCAGGCCACGTTGCCCGTGACGCTCACCGGCAAAGTGCCGGTGAGATCCGCCGTGATAAGCTGCAGGTCATGGGAGGTGAAGCGGTAGAGCATGGCGTCATGGCTGGAGGTTTCCTCCAGGGCGATCCGCTCCGTGGGCCGCTCCTTTTGCTGCCACCAGGACTGGTTGGCGATAAGGTAGGCGCCGCCCTCCTCCTGGGAGAAGAAATAAGGCCCGGTGCCGGTGGGAACGGCGCTGTTTTCCGTTCCTTTTTTCACGATGGGGATGTCCAGCAGGGCGGGAAAGCCGGTGTTGGGAGCGGAGAGGGTGACGGTGACGGTATCGTCCCGGGCGGAGACGGAGGTGACGGCGGCAAGGCGGGCTCCATAGCGCTCCGAGGTTCGGGCGCGGTCCAGGGTGGACTTCACATCGGCGGCGGTGAGGGCCGTGCCGTCGGAGAAGGTGACGCCGGGGCGGAGGGTGAACACATACTGCGGCTTCTCCGCGTCATAGGTATAGCTCCCGCACAGCAGGTTTTGGGGCTCAATGTGGCTGTCCAGCCGGAACAGCCCCTCGTAAAGAAGGGAGGCCACCGTCTGCTGCATCCCGTCAGGACAGGAGATGGGGTCCAGGGTCTGGGCGGGGGCGTAGGGCAGGGAGAAGCACTCCGGGAGATGGGCGCCGGCCTGCGCTGCTTCCGCGGAGCTTTCCGCCGGCAAAAGCGCGGTATCCTCCTCCGCCGGCAGGTCCTCCTGCCAGCAGCCGCTCAGCAGCAGCGGGATCAGCGCTATGGCGCACAGCGCTTTTTGCATTCCTTTTCTCATAATGTGATCCTATCAAATACAAGTGATGACGGCCGCCTGCAGCCCCCGCCGGCTGCCCATCTTCCGGTGGGACCAGAACAGCTCCGGGTGGCAGGCGGTGCAAAGTCCGGAGCGGTCGATGTGCTGGGGCAGAAGCCCCGCGCAAAGGAGCCACAGCTCGTTGAGGCCTGCAAGGTCTACCAGCCACTTTTCGCCCCGCCGGGTGAGATAGGCGGCGGCATCGCCGCCCAGGGCGTCCAGCATGGCGGAGGGGACGTCGCTGTCGGTCTCGAAGCAGCATACTCCGATGCAGGGCCCGATGGCGGCGCGAAGGTCCCCGGAATCCACACCGTAAAGCCGTTCCATCTCCGCCACGGCCTTTGCCACGATCCCGCCGGCGCAGCCCCGCCAGCCGGCGTGGATGGCCCCCACGGCGCCGGTGGCGCTGTCCCAGAGGAGGATGTTGCCGCAGTCGGCGGAAAAGACCTCCAGGGAGAGCCCCTTCTCGCAGGTAATGAGGGCGTCGGCGGTGTAGTCCCGCTCCCGGAAAAGGCCCTTCCCCGCGTCACCGCGCCCGACGGCGCGGACGGCGGTCTCATGGACCTGGGCGGAGAGGACCAGGTTTTCCGCATCCGCGCCGATGGCGGCACAGAAGCGGCGGCTGTTCTCCACCACGGCATCCATTCCGTCCCCCCGGCCGGGGCCCAGGTTCAGGCTGTCCCAGGGGGCGGAAGAAACGCCGCCCCGCCGGGTGGAAAAGCCATGGGGTACGCCCTCCAGCAGGGAGGAGGTGAAATAAACAAGGTCGTTTTTCTCGTGGGTCACAAAAGGCATGGTCGGTCCTCCATGGAAACGGCCGCCCCTGCCCTCCGGCAGGGGAGAACAGGGGCGGAAAGCATGAAAAGGGAATTTTGAAAGGGAAGAGGGAGCCTGCTATCCCGCTTACTCGTGGTACTCCTTGCAGGTGCACTTCTTCCACTTCAATCCGCTGCCGCAGGGGCAGGGATCGTTGCGGCCGATTTTGACGTTCTTGACCACGGGCTTCTTCTTGGGGGCGGTGCCGTCGCCGCCCACATTTTCCACCATGCCCTTGGCCACGCGCTCCCGCTTGACCTCCTCATCCTTGCGGATGCGGACGGAATACAGGCGGCGGACGGTCTCGTCCCGGATGGCGGAAACCATCTCCTCAAACATATCCAGGGATTCCCGCTTGTATGCATCCACGGGGTCGGTGTTGCCGTAGGCCTGCAGGCGGATGCCCTGCTTGAGGTCCTCCATGGCGTCGATGTGGTCCATCCAGTATTCGTCTACCACCCGCAGCATGATGACGCGCTCCAGCTCCCGCATGATGGGGGTGGTGATCTCGGCCTCCTTGGCGCTGTAGGTGGCCTCGGCGGCGGCGATGCAGGCCTCCGTCAGGGCTTCGGCGTCCATGGCGGCGGCGCCGGCGGCGTCCACGGCGCCGGGCAGGAAGTAGGTGCCCTCCAGGCCGCGCAGCATTTCCCGGGCCCCCGCCTCGTCCAGGGCGGTCTTTTCGCCGAAGGCCAGGGCCACATGGTTGGAGATGGCGGTGTGCATCATGTTCAGAACGGTATCCTTGATGTCCATGCCGTCCAGCACCTGGCGGCGCTGGGCATAGATGATCTCGCGCTGGCGGTTCATCACGTCGTCGTATTCCAGCACGGACTTACGGGACTGGAAGTTCCGGGACTCCACGGTGGTCTGGGCGTTTTCAATGGCCTTGGTGAGCATCTTGTTCTCAATGGGGGTGTCCTCGTCCAGATCGAAGCGCTCCATCATGTTGGTGATGCGGTCGCCGCCGAACAGGCGCATCAGGTCGTCCTCCAGGGAGATATAGAACCGGGTCTCGCCGGGGTCGCCCTGGCGGCCGGCACGGCCGCGGAGCTGGTTGTCGATACGGCGGGACTCATGGCGCTCGGTGCCGATGATGAAAAGGCCGCCGGTGGCCCGCACCTGCTGGGCTTCCTCGGAGATGACGGCCTTGTGGTGGGCCAGCCGCTCGGCGAAGAGCTTCCGGGCGTCCAGAATGTCCTGGTTGTCGGTATCGGCGTAGCCGGTGGCGTCCACGATGACCGCATCGGAGTAGCCGGCCTTCACCAGGTCGGCCTTGGCCAGGTACTCGGCGTTGCCGCCCAGCATGATGTCGGTGCCGCGGCCGGCCATGTTGGTGGCCACGGTGACGGCGCCCAGCTTGCCGGCCTGGGCCACGATCTCGGCTTCCTTCTCGTGGTTCTTGGCGTTGAGGAGGTTGTGGCGGATGCCCTCCCGGGTCAGGAGCTTGGAGAGCAGCTCGTTCTTCTCGATGGAGACGGTGCCCACCAGCACGGGCTGGCCCTTTTCATGGCACTCCTTCACCTGGGCCACCACGGCCCGGAACTTGCCGGCCTCGGTTTTATAGACCACGTCGTGGTGGTCGTTGCGCTGGTTGGGGCGGTTGGTGGGGATCTCCACGATATCCAGGTTGTAGATGGTGCCGAATTCCTCCTGCTCGGTCATGGCGGTACCGGTCATGCCGGAGAGCTTGTCGTACAGGCGGAAGTAGTTCTGGAAGGTGATGGTGGCCAGGGTCTTGTTCTCGCTGTTGACGTTGACGTGCTCCTTGGCCTCGATGGCCTGGTGCAGGCCGTTGGAGTAGCGGCGGCCGAACATGAGGCGGCCGGTGAACTCGTCCACGATGATGACCTCGCCGTCCTTGACCACGTAGTCGATGTCCCGCTTCATGGTGCCGTGGGCGCGGATGGCCTGGTTGATGTGGTGGGAGAGGGTGGAGTTGGAGGGATCGGACAGGTTTTCAACGTGGAAGAACTCCTCCGCCTTGGCGATACCCCGGGCGGTGAGGGTGGCCGTCTTGGCCTTCTCATCCACCACGTAGTCGGCGTCGATGCCCTCGTCCTCTTCCTCCTTGTTGTCCATCTCCACGACCACCTTCTTGCGGAAGCGGGAAACGAGCATCTCCGCCATGTCGTAAAGCTGGGTGGACTTCTCACCCTGGCCGGAGATAATCAGGGGGGTGCGGGCCTCGTCGATCAGGATGGAGTCCACCTCGTCCACGATGGCGAAGCTGTGGCCCCGCTGGACCAGCTCGCTGGAGTAGATGCACATATTGTCCCGCAGGTAGTCAAAGCCCATCTCGTTGTTGGTGCCATAGGTGATGTCTGCGGCATAGGCCTCCTGGCGCTCCTTGCTGGTCAGGCCGTGGACGATCAGGCCCACCTTCAGCCCCAGGAAGCGGTGCACCTTGCCCATCCACTCGCTGTCGCGCTTGGCCAGGTAGTCGTTGACGGTGACGATGTGGACGCCCTTGCCGGTCAGGGCGTTGAGGTAGGCGGGGAGAGTGGCCACCAGGGTCTTGCCTTCGCCGGTCTTCATCTCGGCGATGCGGCCCTGGTGCAGCACGATGCCGCCCACCAGCT
>JAEDEN010000065.1 GCA_016293265.1 Oscillospiraceae bacterium
TACGGGCGATGTTCTCATACCACTTGGTCATGCAGTTGCAGATGTTGTTGCAGCAGAGCACGAAGTCGGGCTGGGGGATGCGCATCTGGCGGTAGGGCTTGATGGACTCCCAATACTTATCCTTCAGGGGGCCGTCGGGCATGGCCTCGATCTCGTGGATATCCACCAGCACGGTGTAGGGCTGCTGGGTCTTGGGGTCCTTCTTGGGCTTGCCGGTCTCGGGGTCGATGACCACGTTGCCGTTCTCGTCCTTCAGGGGCTTGCCGCTCTTGGGGTCGATGATGTATTCCAAGGTCTCGGGATCGAACTTGCGGGCAGCGCGCTTGCCGGCGGCATAGGCCAGGCTGATGCGGGCGTAACCGCAGATATCGTTGTCGAAGCCCAGATCCTCGGCGGCCTGGCACATGATCTCGCCGTCGCGGTTGGCGGCGATGCCGGCGGCCTGGTTTTCGGGGTACATGACGTTCAGGTCGAACGCAGCAGCCAGCTCGCAGGGGAACTTGGAGCTGGACCAGCCCACCAGCTTGCCTTCCTTCTTGGCTTCGCGGGCTTCGGCGTGAACGTCGTCAACGACCTTGCGCAAAGCCAGCACGCCGGGGCTGACAGTCTTCTTGGCCGCCTTGGGGGCGGCTGCAGTTTTTGCAATTTCTGCCATGTATGTATCCTCCATTCTTAAAACTTACGCATTTATTCGCCGGCCGGGAAGGGACCCGTCCGGCTCATGAACCCCCGGAGGGGTGGCATGACTTACTTTTTCGCCTTCTCGTATGCGAAAAGGGCGGCGCCCAGAGCGCCGTTGTACTGGGTCAGGGGAGAGGTCAGGATGGGGTGGCCCAAATACTCGGACAGCGCCTCCACGATGGCGCCGTTCTGGGCCACGCCGCCGGTCATCACCACGTCGTCCCGCACGCCGATGCGCCGGGCCAGGCCGCTGACGCGGCTGGCGATGCTCTTGTGGATGCCGTTGATGATGTCCCGCTTGTCGGTGCCCTGGGCCAGGGCGCTGATGACGGCGCTCTCGGCGAAGACGGTGCAGGTGGGGCTGATCTCCGCCTCCTTGGTGGACTGCATCCCCAGCTCCTCCATGTCGGAGACCTTCACCTCCAGCACCCGGGCCATAACGTCCAGGAAGCGGCCGGTGCCGGCGGCGCATTTGTCGTTCATCTGGAAGTTGACCATGGCGCCGTTGCTGATCTCCAGCACCTTGGCGTCCTGGCCGCCGATATCAATGACTGTGCGGACATTGGGGAAGAGGAAGTGGGCGCCCTTTGCGTGGCAGCTCAGCTCGCTCATCTCCTTGTTGGCCAGGCCCTGCTCCTCCAGGGACTTGCGGCCGTAGCCGGTGGCCAGGATGTAGGCCATGTCCTCTTTTTTCATGCCGGCGCTCTCCAGCACCGCGCTGATGGCCCGGGCCGGACCGCTGGTACCCGCGCCCACATCCACCAGGGATTTGGCCACGATCTCCTTGCCGTCCTTCAAGATCACGCACTTGGAGGCGGTGGAGCCAACATCGATGCCCATGGTATAAATACTACTCATCGTCCGATTCTCCTTGTTGGTTTGGGCGGGGACATTCCCCGCGGCTTTTTCAGCCTGGAAAAGGCGCGCTTTTGGGCGCACCGCTTTTACTCCACTTATGAGAATAACATAGTATCCCCTTTTGTGGAATATTGCGTTGCGTCAAAAAGTTAGCGCATCTTGCTTACATCGGCTTCTTTCTTAAAAAAATTCACAGTTTCTTGACGGTACTCACTGTTTATCCACGCCGGCGTACTGCCGGGCGTACTGCTTGGGGGAGATGCCCGTCAGGCGGGTAAAGGTACGGATGAAATGCTCGTTGGAGTGGAAGCCCACGGCCTCCCCCACCTGGGCCACCCGGCCGCCGTCCTGCAGCATCCGCCGGGCCTCCAGGATCCGGGTATTAATAAGGTATTGCCCCACGCTGAAGCCGGTGGCGGCCTTGAAGCAGTGGCTGAGGTAATACTTGCTGATGTAGAATTCGGCGGCCACCTGGTCCAGCGTCAGCTTTTCCGCCATGTGCTCCTGCAAAAAGGCCAGCACCTGGTCGATGCGCAGCGTCCCCTCCCGGGAGGTGGGCAGCATACTCTGGTCCACCTGGAGGGGCAGGACCGCCTCCTTCCGGGGGGCGCAGGACAGGGCCTCCACCAAAAACTCCCCCAGCAGGTTCATCTGGCGGATATCCGCGCCGAAGGTGTCCTCCAGGTGCTCCTGGGTCTGGTCCAGGCGGCACAGCAGGTCCGTCAGGCGGCCGTAGTTCTCCCCCAGCTCCACCATGCGGCTGCTCTCCAGCACCCGCTGGTAAAGGTCCGTCCTGGGGGTGGACAGGGCCCGCAGGGTCCCCACCGGCACATGGAGCACATAGCGCTCATAGAAGTTGGAGGCCTGCCGCTCCCCGCTCTCCCGCCGGCCTCCCAGGGTCTTGTGCAACGTGGCGTCCGGCAGGATGAACATGGTGGCCGGACACAGGGAATAGACCTGGTTCTCCACAAACATCTGCCCCCCCTGGGAGATAGGGAGCAAAAACTCCACGCTTTCATGGAAGTGAGGCCGGTCCATGTACCAGGAATCGTCCTTGCTCATTTTCAGGTAAAACGGCGCAAGCTGCATCCGTACACACTCTCCTTTTCCGTGATGTTCCGGGGTGTTCTGCCTCAAATTTCCGCGACTGAACAAGATACGCTAATTTTTTGTCCCGAAGGGGGCTTTACTTTGCGCCCTCCTATGGTAGTATAATATATGAGTTCTTGTGAAAAGGCAAGGTCTTTGTTGCTTTTATACAATTGCGCAGAACACAAAAATCAGAAAGTTGGAGGCAATCTTATGGACAAAGTGTACACTCTTAAGGACGCCGTCGCGAAGTTCGTCAAGAGCGGTGACACCATCTGCTTTGGCGGCTTCACCACGAACCGCAAGCCTTATGCAGCCGTCGCCGAAATCCTGCGTCAGGGCCAGACGGACTTCACCGTTTGGGCAGGCCCTGCCGGCGGCGACTGGGACATGATGATCGGTGAGGGCCGTGTGAAAGCATACATCAACTGCTACACCGCCAACTCCGGCTACACCAACGTTTCCCGCCGCTTCCGCGCCGCCATCGAGGCCGGCAAGCTGACCTATGAGGACTATTCCCAGGACGTTTTGATGCTGCAGCTCCATGCCGCTTCCCTGGGCCTGCCCTTCCTGCCTGTGCGCCTGATGCAGGGCTCCGGCCTGATGAAGTACTGGGGCATCAGCGAAGAGCAGCGCAAGCAGATGCCCAGCGTGGACGACCTCAAGTGCGTTGAGATCGACAACCCCTTCCAGCCCGGCGAGAAGGTGGTGGCCGTCCCCGTGCCCAAGCTGGACTGCGCCGTCATCCACGTGCAGAAGGCCTCTCCCGACGGCACCTGCATCATCGAGGGCGATGAGTTCCACGATGTGGATATCGCCGTGGCCGCCAAGCGGGTCATCGTCACCTGCGAGGAGCTGGTGAGCAACGAGTACATCCGCCGCGACCCCACCCTGACCCGCATCTTCGGCGAGTGCGTCAGCGCCGTGGTCTATGCCCCCTACGGTGCATGGCCCTCTCAGTGCTACAACTACTATGACAACGACTCTCACGCCCTGAAGGAGTACGACAAGGCCTCCAAGTACCAGGACGCCGAGGACGCCAAGGCCCAGCTGGCCAAGGCCGCCGAGAAGGCCGCCAAGGCCGCCGCCAAGGCTCCCGAGGATGCCAAGCTGGCCGAGGCCGCCGCCAAGGCCGCCAAGGCTGCCGAGGACGCCGCCAACGGCACCGCCATTCCCGAGACCTTCAAGGATTACCTGGATAAGTGGGTCTACAGCGTGAAGGACAACGACGAGCTGCTGGATAAGATCGGCGGCGCCCGTCTCATGCGCCTGAAGAACGAGCCCCACCTGGGCTACTCCACCAGACACTAAGATCAGGAGGTACATTGAAATGGCTGATTATACGAAGTATACCAAGCAGGAAATGCAGGCTTACGCCATCGCCAAGAACATTAAGGAAAACCAGATCGTCATCGTGGGCACCGGCCTTCCCCTGATCGGCGCCTCCCTGGCCAAGGCGGCCATCTGCCCCTCCTGCCATCCCATCGTCGAGAGCGGCCTGATGGACTGCGACCCCGTTGAGGTCCCCCGTTCCGTGGGCGACAACCGCTTCATGGCCCACTGCGCCGTGCAGTGGCCCAACATCCGCTTCATCGGCTTCGAGGCCAATGAGTGGCTCCACGACGAGGACCGCCTGATCGCCTTCATCGGCGGCGCCCAGATCGACCCCTACGGCAACGTCAACTCCACCTGCATCTACGGCAAGGGCGACTATATCAAGCCCCAGACCCGTTTCACCGGCTCCGGCGGCGCCAACGGCATCGCCACCTACTGCAACACCATCATCATGATGCAGCACCAGAAGCGCCGCTTCATGGAGAAGATCGACTACATCACCTCCTGCGGCTGGATGGACGGCCCCGGCGGCCGTGAGCGCGCCGGCCTGCCCGGCAACCGCGGCCCCCAGATGGTGGTCACCGACCTGGGCATCATGAAGTTCGACGAGGAGACCAAGCGGATGTACCTGGCTTACTACTATCCGTTCTCCTCTCCCGAGATGGTCCAGGAGAACACCGGCTTTGAAGTCGATGTCTCCCGCGCTGAGCTGATGGAAGGCCCCTCCCCCGAGATCATCCGCCTCATCCGTGAGGAGATCGACCCCGGCCAGGCCTTCATCAAGGTCCCCAAGGAGACCAAGTAAGTCTCCCCCTTTCCGGGTATCAAAAATCCCTGCCTCTTACGGGGCAGGGATTTTTTTGCGCATTTCAGTACCAGCTGTGGAGGTCGTAGGTTTCCACGCTGAGGGAGAGGGTGTTCATCACCTCTCCCCTCTCGTCATACAGGGTCACGGTGACGGGCAAGCTGGCGTGGAGCAGTCCATAGCCATTTCCGGAGGAGTCATACCGCCGGTACCAGTAGTTGGCGATCTCCGCCAGGCTCATCTCCTCCTCATCCCCCTCCTGCCAGAAGAAGAGGGCAGACTCCCCCTTTCCTCCCGTAACGTCAAAGCCAAAGACCTCCTCCCCCAGCTTTTCCCCCTGCAGGGTAAAGTCCCGGTACCGGGTGCCGTTATCGGCCCGCACCACCGCCTCGGCGGAGCAGACATCCTTGAAATCCCCGGCCACATACATGGTGCCCGCCCGGGCCATGCACAGCGCCCCCTCCCCTATGGCCACCTCCCGGGCGTACTGCCGCTCATTTTGCAGCAGGTGCCGGTCATACAGGAAGGAAACATAGGTGTCCCGGCAGCGGGCGATGAGGAAGGTAAAGTGGCGGTAGACCCAGTCCCCGCTGTATTCGTGCTTTTCCTTCAATACGTACACCGGCTCCAGCTCCGGCAGGAGATAGTCCCGCTGCACCTGGCGGCACATGGCCTCCACGGTATAGGGGGGGAAGCCCAGGGCGGCGTAGGTAGCCAGGGCCAGCAGGAGGCACACCAGGAGGTTGCGCAGGATCTTCTGTTTCCGGTTCAGTCTCATTCTGCCGCCTCCCATTCTCCCCGCAGTACCCAGTCATAAAAGGGGTAGCGCACCTCCGCCCATTCCAGCGGCTCCTCCACCACAAAGCAGATGGACCACTGGTAGCGGGTATATCCGTCCATGGCGTAAAAATCCGAGTCCGCCCGGAAATTGTAATAGCCGCTTTCCGGCCAGTCTCCCGCCTCATCCTGCTCCGGGACGGTCATAGGCCCCTGGTCGGTGGTAACCTCCGCCCGCCATATCAATCCCTCGGGCCGGCTTCCCTGGGGGGCATCCATCCTGGCCCAGAAATCCAGGGACTGGAGGGTGAGGCCCTCTTCCTCCCAGACCCTGCCGGGAGCCATGTACAAGGTGCCGAATCCCGTCTCCACCCTGTCGGCATAGGGGGGCGGGTCCTGCCATTTCAGCTCATCCCGCACCCGGGCGAAGACCTCTGTCACCCACCAGTCCTTCAGGAGGGTCACCGCCAGCATCAAAGCCAGGGCGGCCATGAGCCACCCGGTGGCCTCAAAAAGCCACCCCAGCCAGGGCTTGTGGGCGGCATCCAGCCCCCGGCCCACCTCTTCGGCGTCCCCCATGGCGGCCAGGGCCCGCTGCCTTGCCAGCTCCTCGTCGTAGCCGATGCGCTCCAGGTCCCGGACATGGTCCTCGTAGTGGGCGTAAAGCTCCTTGGCGATGGCATCATGGTCGGGGGTGAAACGGACCTGGCGCAGGGCCTCGTCCCGCCACTGGTACCACTCCTTGTGGTAAAAATCCTTTGTCATAGGGCCCTCCCTTACACCGGGGCGCAGACCACGGCGTTCACCTTCTCGGTGAACACCCTCCACTCCTGCTTCTTCTCCTCCAGGGCCTTGCGGCCCTTGCGGGTGATGCGGTAATATTTCCGCATCCGCCCTGTGTCCGCCTCCCTTTCCCGGACGCTTACCAGCCCCTCTGCCTCCAGGGTGTGGAGGATGGGGTACAGCGTGCCCTCCTTCAGCTCAAAGGTGCGGTCGGAGCGGCGGTAGAGCTCCGTGATCATCTGGTAGCCGTACATCTCCTCCCGGGACAGCAGCGACAGGATCAAAAGGGTGGTGCTGCCGGACATCAAACTCTTGTCGATCTTCATGAAGGCTCCTCCTTTATGTCCGTTGGAATGTCTTTTCCCAGGGTTCAAGGGTATTCCTCCCGCTGTGGAGGAAGGTGAGGGTGACGGTATAGCCGCTCTCCCAGTGTCCGCTGTCCTTTGTCACCATGTTGCGGAAGTCACGCCTCCCAAGGAAAATAATACCTCGGTCATCTATGTTTATCATACATAGATGACCGAGGGTTGTCAAGTCCTGGTTCAATCTTTTTCCGCCAGCAGGGGGCTGTACATCATGATGGCGTCGTTGGTGAACAAAAACTGCTCCTCCAGCAGCCGGCCCTGAAGGTCGTAGACCCTCCGGTACAGGGCGTTGTGGCGGACGTAGCCGCCCCAGGCCGCCTGGTCCATTCTGGCGTCCCGCTCCACGACCTCATACCGCAGCCGGGGCTCCTCCAGGGCGCGAAGCTCCCCCTCTAAATGGGTCTCCCCCACCCGCAGGCGCAGTTGGAAGGGCTGGTCCGTGTCGTTGCGCAGCATCAGGTCCCGGTGGGGATAGGCGCAGGTGGCGCCGCTGCCGAAGGGCTGGGTGCGGTTTGCGTCCGGGAACACATCGTGGGAGTGGCGGTAGCGCTCCACCACCGTCAGGGGGCTGTGGAGGGCCATCCAGAAGATCAGGTTGGAGAGTTGACATAACCCGCCTCCGGTGTCGGAACCGATGCGGCCGAGAAAGAGCACCATCCCCTCCCTGTAGCCCTTCCGTCGGCTGGGCTTGCCGATGAGCCGCCAATAGCTGAAGGTCTCCCCGGGGCGGATGACCAGCCCGTCCAGCCGCGCCGCCGCCAGGCGGAGGTTCACCACCTTGTTCTCCTGCCAAACCATCTCCTCCCCCCGAAGCTGCCGCTTGAGGGGGGTGGCGTGGGCGAAAAAGAGGGCGGGCAGGGACTGGGACTGCCGCTCCCCCGCCCAGCGGAAGGCGGGGGAACACCAGAGCAGGTAGCGTTTTGCGGCGTACCAGGCCTTCCCCAGCCGCAGCCGCAGCCAGCTCCGGCGGATGGGGGGCCGCAATTCCTTGTTTTTGGGGTCGATCATCCCTCTTCCTCCTTCCCGTTTCCATGGAAAGCAACGTGCCTCAGCCCTCCGCAGCGGCTGCATCCAGCTCCCCCCGCAGCCGCGCTTCCTCCGCCTTTGTCTCCTGCATCATGGCCTCCAGGCGCCCCAGGACCTCTTCGATCTCCCTCCCGGTCTTCTCCACCTGGCCCAGGGCTTTTGAAATATGGTTCGCCACCGCAGCATCGGCGAAAATGCCGTCGAAGATGAAGTCGGCAAATTGGGTGAACCCATCCAGCTTGACCCGGATATCCGCCTGGACCGTCACGTCCGCCAGCTCCGTTTTGAAGCGCCGCAGCTCCACCTGAAGCTGTTCCACCTGGTTTTGGGCGGCGCCCAGATGATCGTGCTTCGCCAGATCCACCAGAAGGCCCCCTCCCAGCAGATCCCAGGTGGCAAGGCTGTCCGCCTCTGCCAGTTCATTCCGGGCCCGCCCGGCGGCGGCAAGGGCCCGCTTTCCCGCGTCCAGGGCCTCCCCCAGCTCCTTTTCCCGGCTCTGAAGGCAGCCCAGCTCCTCTTCCAGCTTCCAGATGGCCTGGGCATGGGCGCCGCCGGCGGCCTTCATCTCCGCAAGTCTCGCGGCGAGAGCCTGGTCATATGCCGCCTCGCAGCCCTCCAATGCCCGCTGCTCCGCCTCGTTTCGGGCGATCTCCTCCTCCACGAAGGCCAGCTCCCGGGCCGCCGCGTCGTACCGGAGGGCCGCCTCACAGGCCTCCGCCCGCTCCTTGTCCAGTTTCTCCTCCTTCTTCCCCAGAGCGTAATAGATAAAGGCGGCCAGGCTCCGTCCCTCCAGACGGTCCACGTCCTCCTGTTCCTTCCTTCTC
This sequence comes from Oscillospiraceae bacterium, assembly GCA_016293265.1. Taxonomy (GTDB): domain Bacteria; phylum Bacillota; class Clostridia; order Oscillospirales; family Oscillospiraceae; genus Oscillibacter. The sequence continues at coordinate 8,544 of JAEDEN010000065.1, forward strand.
TGTCCGTCCAGCTCCTGAAGGCGGGGCTTCAGCTCCTGCTGCCGGGCATACAGCTCCTCCAGAGCGGCCTTCAGATGGCGTTTCCGGGCCACATCTTCCCGCAGCTTCCCCAGGGTGTCCTTTCCAAGTGTCATGGCAGGGCCTCCTTTCTTTCGTTATATTGATCTTATCATGAGGCAAAGGCCAAAAAAGAACAAAAGGATGACAAAAGCCGCCGAAATCCCGGCGGCAAGGCTCCTTGGCATAGAAAAAAGCGGCAGTCGAATGACTGCCG
>JAEDEN010000066.1 GCA_016293265.1 Oscillospiraceae bacterium
TCCTGTCCAAGGACGAGGGCGGCCGTCACACCCCCTTCTTCAACAACTATCGTCCCCAGTTCTACTTCCGTACCACCGACGTTACCGGCGTCATCACCCTGCCCGAGGGCACCGAGATGTGCATGCCCGGCGATAACGTGGACATGAGCGTTGAGCTGATCACCCCCATCGCCATCGAGAAGGGCCTCCGCTTCGCTATCCGCGAGGGCGGCCGTACCGTTGGCTCCGGCGTCGTCATCGACATCGCCGAGTAATCAAGGCTTTTTAAAAACTGCCGCAGCTTTTGCTGCGGCAGTTTTTCTGTTTCCCCAGCCGTGGTCATGCCCCCTCCGCGGCTCCGGGGTAGGCCAGGGGGTTTTGAAAGCCATCCGCGCCGGGGCAGCACACATCTCCCGCCACCGGCAGGCCCTCGCAGATGTAGAGGTTTACCTGAACCCCCTCCGCCCGGCCGGGGTAGTTGGTGACGGCGTAAGTGTACCGGGAGACCTGCTTGCCGCAGCTTTTCGCCAGGTCGAAGCCCTGGGAGCGCTGGAGCACGTTGTAGCTCAGGTAGGGCTCCTCCAGCCGCTCCGGCAGCAAAAACTGGAGCGTCTCCACAGGCTCCGCCGCCACCTGCCAGCCCAGGTCCGCCAGATAGCCGATGCGTGCTTCGTTGCTCTCCAGCAGCTCCCCGGCGGGCTCCTCCGCCGGCCGCCCCAGAAACAGGATCAGGGCCCCCATTATGATCCCCGCCGCCACCACGGCCAGGGCGGCTTTCTTTCGGCTCACGCGTGCAGTCCAGATCAACATATCCATCCCTCCTGATGCTTTCCTATTCTTTTTTCCCGGGGATTATGATATGATAATGGCGGCCTTACCCCCCATTCACGCCGCCGGCCCGGCGGCAAGAAAAGACAAAGGAGCATTACCATGGAAAAGCAGCGCCTGGATAAGATCATCGCCTCCACGGGCAAGTGGTCCCGCAGGGAAGTAAAAGCCCTCATCCGCCAGGGCCTGGTGCTGGTGGACGGCGTCCCCGCCCGCAGCGCCGAGGAGAAGGCGGACCCCGGCGCCGCCCGGATCGAGGTGAAGGGGGAGCCCATCGCCTACCGCCGGTATACCTGGCTCATGCTTAATAAGCCCGCCGGCTATCTTTCCGCCACGGAGGACGGCCGGGGCGCCACTGTTCTGGACCTTCTGCCGGAGGAGCTGCGCCGCCAGGGCCTGTTCCCGGTGGGCCGCCTGGATAAGGACACGGAGGGATTGCTGCTCCTCACCAACGAGGGGGGCCTGGCCCACGACCTCCTCTCCCCGAAGCGCCATGTGGACAAGGTGTACTACACCCGGGTGGCGGGGCGGCTGACGGAGGCGGACTGCGCCGCCTTTGCCCGGGGCATCACCCTCCCGGACGGCCTTGTCTGCCGCAGCGCCGGATTGGAGATCCTCTCCGCCGGGGAGGAGAGCGAGGGGCGCGTCACCCTGCGGGAGGGGAAGTTCCACCAGGTCAAGCGGATGCTGGCCTATTTGGGCAAGCCTGTGCTCTATCTGGAGCGGATCAAAATGGGCAATTTGCCACTTGATTTGTCACTTTCACGGGGAGAATTCCGTTTTTTGACAGATAGTGAGGTGGAATCCCTCCGGGCCCAGGTGGATTCCTTGGAAAAACCTTGAATTTTGCCCAAAAAGGCTTAAGAAAATTCGGCGAATAAACAAGAAACTTCTTGATTTTTGTGAAATCTGACGATATAATGAGGTTACTGACAAATTGCACAAAGTTTTGACAGGTGAGTGAGAGTAGGAGGACGGCCATGTCTGGAAGAATTTTTCAAAATGTGGTATTGCAGCTCAAGGAAAACACCGACCGCACCATCGGCGTCATTGACGGGGAGGGCATCGTGATTGCCTGCAGTGAGCTGCCCATGATCGGCCAGCGCTGGGGCGAGTTCGTCCCGGTTATCAACAACGCCGGCGGCTCCATGGTCTCCTCCGAGGGGAAGACCTTCAAGGCCCTCAACGGCTGGGGCAACCAGTTTGATTACGCAGCCTTCGCCTTCGGCGACAATGAGATCAGCCACACGGTCTGCGCCATGGCCACCGTGGCCCTGAATTCCGCCAAGTCCTATTACGAGGAGAAGCACGACCGGGGCTCCTTCATCAAGGATATCATTTCCGACAATATCATGCTGGGCGACATTTATATGCGGGCCAAGGAGCTGCGGGTCACCGCCGACGTGCCCCGGGGCGTGTTTGTGGTCCGCTCCCTGAAGAAGGGGGAGTCCGTCCCCACGGACGTGGTCCAGTCCCTGTTCCCTGACCGCCAGAACGACTTTGTCCTGGGCATCGGCGAGGGGGACGTGGTTCTCATCCGCCAGCTTGCGGAGGGCTCCGGCATCCGGGAGCTGAACAAGATCGCCTCCTCCGTGGAGACGGCCCTGCGCTCCGGCACGGAGGCCACCGTGGTGGTGGGCATCGGCACCGTGGCCCATCATCTCCGGGACCTGGCCAAGAGCTATAAGGAGGCCCAGATCGCCATTGAGGTGGGCAAGGTCTTCGACACCGAGAAGTACATCATCAACTATGAGAACCTGGGCATCGGCCGCTTGATCTACCAGCTCCCCACCACCCTTTGCGAGATGTTCCTCCAGGAGGTCTTCAAGAAGAACCCCATTGACGCCCTGGACAAGGAGACCCTCTTCACCATCCACAAGTTCTTTGAGAACAACCTCAACGTCTCCGAAACCGCCCGCAAGCTCTTCGTCCACCGCAACACCCTGGTTTACCGCCTGGAGAAGATCAAGAAGCTCACCGGATTGGACCTGCGGGAATTTGATGACGCCATCACCTTCAAGGTAGCCCTTATGGTGAAAAAGTACCTCACCTCCCGGGGCATCGAGTCCTGAACCGAAGAATGATAAGAAACGAGAGAGCCGTGAGGCTCTCTCGTTCTGTTAATCGGAGCTGCCCCGGGAGTTGATCTTTACGCCCAGGACAGCATACAGATGAAAAAGGCCTCCATCATGCTGAAATGCAGGCCTGCCACAGCCACAAGGAAATCCAGATCCATAGCGATCAGGAGGATCCGTTTGGAAATATCATAAGCGGTGACCAGTGCGGCGGTAATGGCCAGCGTAAAGCGGAAGCCCAGGAATTCGTGGATCTGCTTATGGGTCAGAAAACCGATCCAGGCCAAAAGATGCAGGTCTTCAATGGAGACCAGGATACTGTGCATATCGCCTGCGCGGTGAGAGACAGAATCATGATGGCCAGCAGGGCCAGGGAGAAAATGCGCTTCTTCATACAAAATCACCTCCTTTCTGTGTTTGTACTCAATAAACAAGTCAGGAGGTGATTTTGTATCATGCTTTTTCAGGAAAGCTTGAAAGACTTATGGGTTCTCTGTTTTTACCAAAGAAACGCTTTCTGCCATGTGCAAAAGCACGGATTCATCAGAAAAAGCATCTATGAAGAACTGAAGATTTTGTTCTTCGCCGATCCAAAGGATGGTGTTGCCCTCTTTGGGATCAGATGAAAGGAATATTTGTCCGAAGCAGCCGTTGACCGTGATATCGTGGACCGTCATGTTTGCTGCACTGATCCAGAAGGCGGAGCCCGCTTCCATGCGGGCATATTCCAAGATGATTCGCTGCCCATCAGCATTTTCATAGGTGAAGTGGCGGGATGCGGGGCCTTCGATGATGCGGGTTTGCTGATGCTTTTCCGGCATGGCGCGGATGAGGGCCGCCAGACGGCCCCAGCCATCCTCCGGGCTGATTATAGCACACCCGGGGCGGCAAAAAAATATGAATAATTGTAAACTCGTGTTGCATTGGGGAGAAAAATCGGCTACAATGTCTATGTCTGAAAAATTATGTCTACCGCAAAAGCGGCGGATGACGATAGAGTAGTGAGGTACACATGATCCGATTAAAAGACGTGGAAATGGAATACGAAAACGGCACAAAGGCCGTTCGCGGCATCTCCCTGACCATCGAGGACGGGGAATTCGTGTTTCTGGTGGGCCCCTCCGGCTCCGGAAAGTCCACCATCATCAAGCTCCTTACCGGGGAGGTGGAGCCCAACAGCGGCCGCATCATGATTAACGGCTTTTCCGTCAGCAATATCTCCGAGCGGCAGATCCCCCTGATGCGGCGGACCCTGGGCATCATCTTCCAGGACTTCCGCCTCATCGAAAAGAAAACGGTTTACGATAATCTGGCCTTCGTCATGCGGGCCGTGGGCGCCCAAAGCAGGGAGATCCGCCAGCGGATCCCCTACGTGCTGCAGTTGGTGGGCCTGGAGCAAAAGGTCGACAGCTATCCCAGCGAGCTTTCCGGCGGCGAGCAGCAGCGGGTGGCCATCGCCCGGGCCCTGGTGAACAACCCCGACACCATCATCGCCGACGAGCCCACCGGCAACCTGGACCCGGAGCGGTCCCTGGAGCTGATGAGCCTGCTGGTGAAGATCAACGAGCTGGGCACCACCGTGGTGGTGGTGACCCACGAAAAGGACCTGGTGGACCGCTTCGGCAAGCGTGTGGTCACCATCGACGCCGGCCGGGTGGTCAACGACAGCGTGGGCGGCTATGTGGGAGGGCAGATCCATGCGGGAACATAAATTCGTCTACTTTTTCCGGGAGGGCGTGAGCAATATGTTCAGCCACGGCTTCATGTCCTTCGCCGCCGTGGGCATTACCGTGGCCTGCCTGCTCATCATGGGCACCTTCACCCTGGTGGCCGTCAACGCCGACTACAACCTGCGGGAGATGGAGCAGGAAAACGAGATCCTGGCCTATGTGGAGGACACCTACACCGAAGAGGAGGCCCGCAGGCTCCAGCCCATGCTGGAGGTGCTGCCCAACGTGGCCTCCGCCACCTTCATCACCCGGGAGGAGGCCATGGAGAGCTTCGTGGCCGACTATCCGGAGGAGGAGCTGTTCCAGAACCTGGACCCCAACATCTTCCGGGACCGCTTTGCCATCCGGGTCAAGGACCTGAATGACCTTTCCGACACGGTGAAGAGCGTGAAGGCCGTGAAGGGCATCGGCGACGTCAACGCCTATGAGGCGGTGGCCGGAGGCTTCATCACCGTGCGCAATATCGCCACCGTGGTGTGCGTGGCCCTGGTGGTCATCCTGTTCGTGGTGTCCGTGTTCATCATCTCCAACACCATCAAGCTCACCACCTTCGACCGCCGGGAGGAGATCGCCATCATGCGTATGGTGGGCGCCACCAACAGCTTCATCCGCTGGCCCTTCGTCTACGAGGGGTTCATCATGGGCCTGCTCAGCGCCGTCATCGCCTTTTTGTGCCAGTGGGGGCTGTACAGCGCGGTGGCCACCGGCGTTAATACCAACGACACCCTCCAGCTTCTGGAGATCGTGCCCTTCCTGGCGATGTGGAAGGCGGTGGCGGGCAGCTTCCTGGCTGCCGGTATCCTGATGGGCGTGGGGGGCAGCCTTTCCGCCATCCATAAATTCCTGCGGGTATGAGGGAGGAGCTATGAGGAAAAAACACCGTATCATCCGTTCCGTTTTCATCGTGGCTCTGGCGCTGTGCCTTTTCGCGGCGGACCTCACCCCCGCCTTTGCCGATGAAAAGAGCATCCAGGCCCAGATCAACGCCTTGAAAAACGACGCCAATTCCCTGACGCAGCAGAAAAAGGAGCTGAAGAACAAGCTCAGCGCCCTTTCCAGTGACATCACCAACAACCGCAAGAAAAAGGAGCTGCTGGACAGCGAGATCAACGTCCTCACCAGCGAGATCTCCAACGCGGAGGAACAGATCGCCACCTACGGCGCCCTCATCACCCAGTCCCAGCAGGAGCTGGAGGAGGCCCAGGCCCGGGAGGAGGCCCAGTATGACCTCTTCTGCCAGCGGGTCCGGGCCATGGAGGAGCAGGGGAAGGTGGACTACTGGTCCGTGCTGTTCCGGGCCACCAGCTTTTCCGATCTGCTGGGCCGGCTGGATATCATCAACGAGATCATGAAGTATGACCAGGGGATCATTAACGACCTGAAGGACCTCCAGGCGGAGATCGCGGAGCGAAAGACCACCCTGGAGGGCCAGAAGGCGGACTCCGAGGCCGCCAAGGCCAGCCTTGAGAGCAAGCGGGCCGAGCTGGATGAGCAGCGGGACGCCGCAAACGCCCTGGTGAAGGAGCTGCAGGAAAACGAGGCCGACGCCAAGGCGGAGCTGGATGCCATCAACGCCGAGGAGGAGGCCATCCAGGCCCGGATGGTGAAGCTGTCCAAGGAGCTGGCGGCCCAGCAGGCCGCCTCCGGACAGAGCTCCCCCGCCGCCCTGGGCGGGTACATATGGCCCGTGGGCAGCCGGCGCATCACCTCTCCCTTCGGCAACCGGAATACCGGCATCTCCGGCGCCTCCACCAACCATAAGGGCGTGGATATCGGCGGGGTGGGCTACACTTCCGAGGTCCGTGCCGCCAAGGCCGGCACGGTCATCATCTCCCAGTATTCCAGCTCCTACGGCAACTATGTGGCCATCTCCCACGGCAGCGGCAACACCACCCTCTACGCCCATCTCAGCAGCCGCAAGGTGACGGCGGGCCAGCGGGTGGAGCAGGGCCAGGTGGTGGGCATCACCGGTTCCACCGGCATCTCCTCCGGTCCCCACCTCCACTTCGAGATTACGGAAAACGGCAGCCGGGTGGACCCCCTGAAATACCTGACCGGCTACGTCCGGGCCTGGTAAAAATCCGGTATCGTACATCCTCCCGCCCCATATGATTGGGGTGGGAGGATGATTTGCAATGTATGGACTTCTGGAATGGAATGAAAACCGCCCCAAACGGGTCATGATAGAGGAGACAGCTATTTTGCGGGTGCCCTTCCTGCGGGTTTCCGTCCCCCGGGGCGGGCCGGAGGGGCTGACGCGCCGCCGCCTGGCCTGGGCCCTCAGGCGGTGCAGGAAGCTGGGGGTGATGCGGTGGGTGCTGCCGGAGGGCTTCCCCTATGGGGCGGTCCTGGAAAAGCAGGGCCTGCGGCCCATCTCCACCCTGCCGCTGCGGCGGGCCCTGGCGGCGGACTGGGCGGGGGCGGAGCTTGCCGCCCGGGGGATCGGCCTTTCCGGGGCCCGGGTGGCGGTGACAGGGGACACCCTTACCGGCGAGATGGTGCGGACGGTGACGGAGCTGTCCCTGCGCCACCGGTATGTGCTGTTGAGCGTCCCCCGGGGCGGGGAGGAGCTTTCCCGCCGCCTGCGGCGGGAGTTCGGTGTTTCGGTGCAGCTGAACCCCTCCCGGGAGGAATTGGAAAAGGCGGCCATTCTGGTGGCCTTCTCCCCCGGAGAGGTGTCCCATCCCCTGGTGCTGCGGCTGTATGACGAGAGCCAGCGCCTGCCTCTGCTGTCCCTGCCCCCGGCCCAGGAGAGCCAGCTCCCGCCCCGGGCGGACCGGGGCCAGCTCTTTACCGTCCTCCGGGAGGCGGGAGCCGTTCCCTCCGGGGCATTTTTGCTGGAGGCCGCCCCTCCGGCGGCCTTGACATTCTGAAAAGGAGCCACTATAATAATAAGCTGTCATAATAGGATAAGTATGGGAAGAGGACCCTTTTCCCCCTCAAAAGATATTTGAAAGGACTGCCAACATGGAAAAAGAATACAAAATGAGTGCGGCCAAGGCCGAGGAACTCCAGCAGGAACTGAACTACCTGAAGACCACCCGTTCCGACGAGGTGGCCGAGCAGATCAAGGTGGCCCGGGGCTTCGGCGACCTGAGCGAAAACAGCGAATATGACGAGGCCAAAAACGAGCAGGGCAAGCTGTACTCCCGCATCGCCGAGCTGGAGGAGATCCTCCAGCACGTGGTCATCGTGGACGAGAGCAACGCCCCCACCAACGTGGTGACCATCGGCTGCCGCGTGGTGGTGGCGGACGCCGCCGGAAAGGCCCTGCCCCCCTACCGCATCGTGGGCTCCCAGGAGTCCGACCCCATGCACGGCATCATCTCCGAGGAATCCCCCTTCGGCAAGGCCCTGCTTGGGGCCAAGGAGGGCGACAGCGTCACCGTGGAGGCGCCCCGGGGCAGCATCGTTTACACCGTGCTGAAGATCGAGCGTTAACAAAAGCGGAGGTACGAAAGAATGGCTGAAGAGAAGATCACACAGCAGGAGGAGCTGAGCCAGCAGCGCAAGGTCCGCCGGGAAAAGCTGGCCGCCCTGCAGGCGGAGGGCCAGGACCCCTTCCGGGAGACCCGCTTCGACTGGGACGCTACCTCCGCCGTCATCAAGGAGCATTTTGAGGAGATGGAGGGCAAGGCCGTCAAGGTGGCCGGCCGCCTGATGAGCAAGCGCGGCATGGGCAAGGTCAGCTTCTGCGACCTCCAGGACCGGGACGGCCGCATCCAGCTCTATGCCCGCCAGGACGAGATGGACGAGGCGGTGTACAAGAAGTTCAAGAAGTTCGACATCGGCGACATCGTGGGCGTCGAGGGCGAGGTGTTCCGCACCCAGCGGGGCGAGATGAGCGTCCGCGCCAAGAACATCATCCTGCTGTCCAAGTCCCTGCTGCCCCTGCCGGAGAAGTTCCACGGCCTGCAGGACAAGGAACTGCGCTACCGCCAGCGTTATGTTGACCTGATGGTGAATCCCGACGTGAAGCGCAACTTTGAGGTGCGCTCCGGCTTCATCAAATTCATGCGCAACTACCTGGACGACATGGGCTACATCGAGGTGGAGACCCCCGTCCTGAACACCATCGCCGGCGGCGCCGCCGCCCGGCCCTTCATCACCCACCACAACACCCTGGACAT
>JAEDEN010000067.1 GCA_016293265.1 Oscillospiraceae bacterium
CGAGCATTACGAGGACATCGTGTTCTATGAGATCCTGGCGGAGGAGCTGGCCCTGAGGGACATGGACGGAGAGCCCCTGACCCGGGAGAATTACAGTGCGCTGATGGACCGCATCGACGCCTACCTCTCCGAATTTGACCGCCACGGCACCGACAACATCAGCGTGGACCTGGATGAGTGACCGTCAGGCCGCCAAGTACGCATAGGGCGGCCGGAACATGAAAAAATAGAAGGAGAACGAACCATGGCAGAAAAGGCAAAAGTTTATTTCGCGGACTTCCGCGCCCCCTCCTGGCGGGAAAACCTGACCCAGAAGCTGGCCCGGCTGATGATGACGGCGGGCTTCGGCGACATTGATATGGAGGGCAAGTACGTGGCCATCAAGATCCACTTCGGTGAGCCGGGCAACCTTGCCTACCTGCGGCCCAACTGGGCCAAGGCAGTGGCGGACCTGGTGAAGGCCCAGGGGGGAAAGCCCTTTCTGACGGACTGCAACACCCTTTACGTGGGCGGCCGCAAGAACGCCCTGGACCACCTGGACTCCGCCTATGTCAACGGCTTCTCCCCCTTCTCCACCGGGTGCCACATCCTCATCGCCGACGGCCTCAAGGGCTCCGACGAGGCCCTGGTCCCCGTGGAGGGCGGCGAATATGTAACGGAGGCCAAGATCGGCCGGGCCATCATGGACGCGGACGTCTTTGTCAGCCTCAGCCACTTCAAGGGCCACGAGCAGGCCGGCATGGGCGGCGCGCTGAAAAACATCGGCATGGGCTGCGGCTCCCGGGCAGGCAAGATGGAGATGCATAGCTGCGGCAAGCCCTTCGTGAAGACGGAAAAATGCATCGGCTGCGGCAACTGCAAGCGCATCTGCGCCCACGACGCCCCCGTCATCACCGACCGCAAGGCCACCATCGACCCGGACAAGTGCGTGGGCTGCGGCCGCTGCCTGGCCCTTTGCCCCATGGACGCCATCTGCCCCATGAACGACGCCGCCCCGGAGATCCTCAACAAGAAGATGGCGGAGTACGCCAAAGCCGTTTTGGAGGGCCGCCCCTGCTTCCACGTGTCTTTGGTGCGGGACGTCTCCCCCTGCTGCGACTGCCACGGCGAAAACGACGCCCCCATCGTACCGGATGTGGGAATGTTCGCCTCCTTTGATCCCGTGGCCCTGGACCAGGCCTGCGCCGACGCGGTGAACGCCCAGACGCCACTGCCTGTCTCCGTTCTGTTTGACAAGGGCAAGGACGCCGGCGACCCTGACCGTCTCCACGCCGCCAACCCCAGCACCGAGTGGCAGGTATGCCTGGATCACGCGGAAAAGCTGGGACTGGGCACCCGGGATTACGAACTGATCAAGATCTGACGGCCCGCGCCTGGCGGCGCTCCCATGAAGAAAAAAGAGGAGGGCTGGGAAGCCCTCCTCTTTTATTGGATATGACCCTTAAAACAGGGCGTTGAACTCCGTTACCACGCTGTCCACGTCGGAGTACACCGCCAGCATGATGTAGCAGCCGTTGGAGACAATCCGGGAATTCGTCTTCCAACTTTCAATGGAGGCGGGATACCAGGCGCCGCCGGGGTTGGAGTCGTCGCCCACCTGGTAGTTGATGCGGGATTGGAGGATGTCCTTCACCGCCTGGACGTCCCCTTCCTTTTCCACCTGGACCAAAACGATCTCGGCGGCCACGGCGCTGATCATGGGCATATAGACGGCGCACTGCTTGGTGGCGATGTCTCCCAGGCCGGGATAGAACATCTCCAGGGTCTCAGCGTCGGTCATGGCGGTCATGGCGGGCCAATTCTCTCCGTGGGCAGCGGCCAGGGAGTCATAAAAGGCGGTCAGGTCCACGTCGGCACTCTGAGCAGGGGGTTCAGGCTGAGGTTCAGGCTGAGGCTGGGGAGCAGGCTGGACAGGCTTCTGAGCAGGGGTGTCCTTTGCGGGCTTCTGGGGCTGCTCAGCAGGCTTGGCGGCATTCTGGGAGGAAGCGGCATCCCCGGAAGAGGCGCCGTCCCCGGAAGAGGCAGCATCCTCAGAAGAGGCAGCGTCCTCAGAAGAGGCAGCGTCCTCGGAAGAAGCAGCGTCCTCGGAAGAAGCAGCGTCCTCAGAAGAAGCGGCGTCCTCGGAGGAGACGGCGGCCTGGGAGGAAGCGGCCTGGGAGGAAGCGGCACCGGAAGGTGCGGTATCCTTTTTGTTGCCGCAGGCGGCCAGGGTCATGCCCATGCAAAAGGCCATCAGCAGGGCAAAGAGTCTTCTTTTCATTTCGGTTTCTCCTTGTTCGTTGTTGGTTTGGTGGGTTCCGTATGGTCTGACGGCAGGGGACGGAAAAAAGTTCCCCATTTTCCCTTTTTTTATCATACTGCCTGCCGGATCAAACTGCAAGCCCCTTCCGGCGGCCTCCGCATCATCTGTTTTTACAAAGGAGTGTTCTCATGCGTCGCACCCGAAGGGACATTTTTGTCATCGGCTTCGCCCTGTTTTCCATGTTTTTCGGCGCGGGCAACGTGATCTTTCCCCCCTATCTGGGCCTGAGCTGCGGCAGGGAGTGGTTTTCCGGTTTTCTGTGGTACTATCTGGCGGATATCGGACTGGCTCTGGCGGCCCTTTTTGCCATTTTGCGCCGGGGCGGCCCCCAGCAGGTGACTCAGTCCCTTGGCGGCAGGGCCTCCCGGCTTTTGATGACCGCCATCGTCCTTTGTATCGGCCCTATGCTGGCCATTCCCCGCACGGCGGCCACCACTTATGAGATGGCCCTCTCCCCCCTGGTCCCCGGCGTGGATCCCCTGCTTTTCTCCCTGCTGTTCTTTGCCCTCATCGCCCTGATCTGCCTGCGCCGGAGCGCGGTGGTGGACATTGTGGGCAAGTTCCTGACCCCCGCCCTGCTCCTGGGCCTCCTGGTGCTGATCGTCCTGGGGGCGGCGGATCCCATCGGCCCGGTGCCGGAGCGGGTGCTGGTGGAGAGCGTAGCCGCCACGGGCATTGAGGCGGGCTACCAGACCATGGACGTGCTGGCCGCCATGATCTTCGGCACCATCGTCCTCAAAAGTGCAGCGGACAAGGGCCACAGCAGCCCAAAGGAGCAGGCCCGGGTGGTGGCCGGAGCCGCCCTGGTGGCCGGGACCGCCCTGCTGGCGGTGTATCTGGGCCTCACCTACCTGGGCGTCACCACCTCCCGTTTCTTCGACCTCTCCGTCCAGCGCACCTTCCTCATGGTTTCCATCGTCCGCAGCCTCCTGGGCACTCCCGGCGTGTGGCTCTTTTCCCTCATCGTGGCCCTGGCCTGCGTCACCACGGCGGCGGCCCTGGTCAGCTCCGCGGCGGACTATTTCTCCACCCTTTTCAGGGAAAAAGCCTCCTATGTGGCCATGGTGGTCCTGGTCTGCGCCTTCAGCGCCCTGGCGGCCAACTTCGGCCTGGATGCCATCGTTGCCCTGGCCGCGCCGGTTTTGAATGTGGTCTATCCCCCCACTCTGGTGCTGGTGGCCCTGTCCTTTCTTGACCGGTTCCTCCCCGGCCCCGGCCCGGAGCGGTTGGGGGCGGCGGGGGCCTTTGCCGCCAGCCTGCTGACGGCCCTGGGGGTGCCCTTTACAGACGCCCTCCCCCTGGCCTCCATGGGCTTTGGCTGGCTGCTGCCGGCGGCCCTCTGCGCCGCCCTGGGGTGGATCATGGAAAAACGCCACTCCCCCGGCTGAAGCCTCCTGTTCCTTTTTTACAGGAATAACCCGCAGCGTTTTTTGATATCCTATTGATATCCTATCTCCGGGGTGATTGTATATGAAGAAATGGAAGACCTATGCCTTCTGGATCCTTCTTACGGAGGCGGTCGGCGGACTTGCGGGCTGGCTGACGCGGAGAGGGGCCAAAATCTACAACGCAGCCATCACACAGCCGCCTTTCTCGCCGCCCGGCATCGTGTTTCCGATTGTGTGGGGTATCCTGTTCGCACTGATGGGGATCAGTGCCGCCCGTGTTTATCTGGCGCCGGCATCCAATGCCCGGACCCGCAGTTTGCTGCTCTTTTTCCTTCAGTTGGCATTCAACTTCTTATGGAGCATCATCTTTTTCAATTTTCAAGCCTTCGGACTTGCCTTTTTCTGGCTGATTGCCCTGTGGCTGTTGATCCTGGCGATGCCGTTCTCCTTCCGAAAGGTGGACCGGCTGGCGGCGTGGCTGCAAATTCCCTACCTTTTATGGGTGAGCTTTGCGGCCTATCTGAACTTTGGCGTATGGATGCTCAACCAATGATCCAACAACGAAGGACAGGGGACTGTCCGGCAGCCAAACCCAGACTGCACTCCCTGCCCACAGTTATTTTTCAGACCGCCGAAAAAGCAGCTTTGAGCCGACATACTACGGGAAAAGCCCCAGCCCGTCCGAACCGCAGGCGAAGGGTGCGGTTGATTTTCAAATTCAGTTTGCCTGTTGGTCCACCGCGCAAAAAAGGCCCTCACCCAACTTGAAACGTGGGTGAGGGCTTTTTCTCAGGTTTCAGCAAAGCAGTTTTGGGGTTGGGCAAATAATGCTGCTTTTTGCGCTCATGGGCTTACGCCCGGTCATAGAGGCAGGTCATTTCGGCGATCTCCCCGGCCAGCGTGTCGGTGAGAACGCCGGGCTTGAGGCGCCACTGCCAGTTGCCCTGGGGAATGCCGGGGGTATTGATGCGCCCCTCGTCCTCCAGGTAGTCCTGCATCTGGGCGATGAACAGGTCGGCCACGGAGCTCATGCCGCCCCGGATGACACCCCGGCAGAAGCCCTCGGCGTCGTTCAGCCCCAGGTACCTGGTGGCCATGGCGATGTCCTCCGCCGCCGCCTCATGGCGCCAGCGGGCCAGGGGTGCGTTGTCGTGGGTCCCGGCATAGCAGACACAGCGGCGGGTATAGGTATGGGGCAGGTAGTTGCTGGGCTCCCGGGAGTCGAAGGCGAATTCCAGCACCTTCATGCCGGGGAAGCCGGAGTCCTCCAGCAGTTGGCGCACCTGGGGGGTGAGGTAGCCCAAATCCTCGGCGATGAACTGCAGGTCGGGGAACCAGTCCTTCAAAACCCGCAAAAGGTCCATGCCGGGGCCCTTGACCCAGTGGCCGTTCTTGGCGGTCTCAGCGCCGGCGGGCACGGCCCAGTAGCTTTCCAGCCCACGGAAATGGTCGATGCGCAGCACATCATACAGCTTTCCGGCCCCCGCGATGCGGCGGATCCACCAGCCGTAGCCATCGGCCTTCATGGCCTCCCAGTCGTACAGGGGATTGCCCCAGAGCTGGCCGTCCGCCGTGAAGCTGTCAGGCGGCACGCCGGAGACCTCCACCGGCACGTTCCGCTCGTCCAGCTGGAAGCTGCCGGGATCGGCCCATACGTCCGCGGAGTCCATGGCCACGTAAATGGGCAGGTCGCCGATGATCCCCACCCCTTTTTCGTGGGCATAGGCCCGCAGGGCGGTCCACTGGCGGAAGAACAAAAACTGAATGAAGGTGAAGAGGCGAATGTCCCCTTCCAGCTCCCGCCGGCTCTTTTCCAGCGCCTCCGCCCTGCGGAAGCGCACATCCTCCGGCCAATCCGTCCAGGCCTTCATGCCGTTGGCCCGCTTGAGGGCCATGAACAGTGCGTAATCGGGGAGCCAGGCCTTGTTTTCCTCCCGGAAGGCGGAAAGCTCCTTCTCATAACGGTCCCAGCCCCGCTCCGTGGCCTTTTGCAGCACCGCGAAGCGGCTGTTGTAGATCTTGCCATAGTCCACCTTCCCGGGGTCCGTGCCCCAGTCGGTGGAATCCAGCTCCTCCTTTGTGACCAGGCCGTCGGCCGCCAGGGCCTCCAGATCCACGAAATAGGGGTTTCCCGCGTAAGCGGAAAAGCTCTGGTAAGGGGAGTCGCCGTAGCTGGTGGGACTTACGGGCAAAATCTGCCACCAGCGCTGCTTTGCCCGGGCCAGGAAGTCCACAAAGGCCCGGGCCTCCTTACCCAGCGTACCGATGCCGTAGGGGGAGGGCAGCGAAGAGATCGGCAGTAGGATGCCGCTGCTTCTTTCCATGGGCCGCCACCTTTAACCCTTGACAGCGCCCGCAGCCACACCCTTGATGATATGCTTCTGGCAGAAGAGGTAAACGATGATGATGGGGATAATGGACAGCATGATGATGGCCATGGTGGCGCCCAGGTCAACGGTGCCGTAGCTGCCCTTGAGGTACTGGACGTGGATGGGGATGGTCATGTACTTGGTGCGGTCCAGCACCAGGTAGGGCAGCAGGAAGTCGTTCCACACCCACATGGTCTGCAAAATACCCACGGAGATG
Organism: Oscillospiraceae bacterium; assembly: GCA_016293265.1. Classification (GTDB taxonomy): domain Bacteria; phylum Bacillota; class Clostridia; order Oscillospirales; family Oscillospiraceae; genus Oscillibacter. Next base: position 6,277 of record JAEDEN010000067.1, read on the forward strand.
AGGGTGGGCTTGAGCATAGGCAGCACCACCAGGAAGAAGGTGCGGATGGGGCCGCAGCCGTCAATGGCGGCCGCCTCCTCGATCTCCAGGGGCAGGCCCTTGACGAAGCCCACGAACATGAAGATGGCCAGGCCCGCACCGAAGCCCAGGTAAATAACGGGAATGGTATAGGGGGTGTTCAGCTTGAGCTGGTCGGCGGTGAAGCTCAGGGTGAACATGACCATCTGGAAGGGGACGATCATGCTGAACAGGCACAGGTAGTAGAAGGCCTTTGCCGCAGCGCTCTGGACCCGGGCGATATACCAGGCGGTCATGGAGCAGAACAGCAGGATCAAAAACACGGAAGCCACGGTGATGAACAGGGAGTACCACACGGACTTCATGAAGGGATAGTTGCCGAAGGTCATGCCCTTGATGTAGTTGTCAAAGCCCATGAAGCTGTCGGCGTTGGGCAGGGCGAAGGCGTCCAGGTTAACGTAGCTATTGGACTTGAAGGAGTTGTTGAGCACCTCGAAGATGGGGATGATCCAAATCAGGCTCAACACCGCGAAGAAGGCAGTGAGGATCTTGCTGCCCAGGGAATAACGTTCTTTCATTACTGCTGGACCTCCTTCGAGCGGGTGGCGGACTGCTGGGCGATGGCCAGGACTGCCACCAGGATAAAGAAGATAACCGCCTTGGCCTGGGCCACGCCGTGCCAGTTCTTGTTGATGTTGTAGGTGGAGTAGATGTTCAGGGCCAGCAGCTCGGTCATGTTGATCTTGGTGCCTCCGGCCATCACGCTGGGAAGGCCGCCGGTCAGGGCCATGTTCTGGTCGAACATCTTAAAGGAGTTGGTCAGTGTCAGGAAGGTGCAGATGGTAATGGAGGACATCACGTTGGGGATGATGACGTGGGTCAGGGTCTGCCACTTGGTGGCGCCGTCGATGCGGGCGGCCTCCAGCATATCCTCCGGCACGGATTGCAGGCCCGCGATGTAGATGATCATGATGTAGCCGATCTGCTGCCAGGCCACCAGGATCACCAGTCCCCAGAAGCCGTAGGTGGCGCTGGCGGTGAGGTAAGTATTGTACTTCGCCAGGATGGCGTCAAAAATCATGGACCAGATGTAGCCCAGGACCACGCCGCCGATCAGGTTGGGCATGAAGAACACGGTGCGGAAGATGTTGCTGCCCCGCATCTTCTGGGTCAGGGCGTAGGCGATAGCGAAGGCCACCACGTTGATCAGAATGATGGACACCACGGCAAAAGCCGCGGTATTCTTGAAGGCATTGAGAAAACCGGCATCCTTAAAGACCTTCACATAGTTGCTGATGCCCATCCACTTGGCATCCCTGGGGGTATTGAAGTTGCAGAAGGAGAGGTAGATGCCCTGCAGGAAGGGCCAGATGAAGCCGATGCAGAAGGCCGCGAAAGTAGGCAGGAGGAACAGCCATGCGCACCGCTGGATAGGGCGGCGGATCAGCGCGCTGTTGACGGCGTTGGAATCGTAGGATGGTTTGCGCTTGCTCAAAGTAGTTCCCTCACTTTCTCTCTGGTTTCCCCGTCTGAGCGGGACGAAAGGTCCGCCGTGGGAGGGCCCTTCGGCTCGCCCGGACAAAGGAAAAGGGGGCGGGCAGATTGCCCGCCCCCTTTTGATATCGTCCTTTTTGCGTTATGGAGCAGATGCGGCTCAGCCGTTCTGCACGCTGTACTCGTAAGCCCAGCCGTCCACGAAAGCGGTCTTGACGGCATCCCAGTTGGCGTCGGTCTGGTCAGCGGAGTAAGCAGCCAGAGCGGTGACAACGGTGGCGCGCCAGCTATCCACATTGGGGGTGTGGTTGAAGGCCCAGGTCACGGTGTAGTTGCCGTCGGCCATGTAGGCGTTGGCGTCGTTGAAGAACACGTTCTCGGACTCCTTGGCGTTCTTGAAGGGGATGGGGCCAAACTGCTCGGCCATCATCTTGGTGCCCTCGTCAGAGGTGACAACCCAGTAGATGAAGTCCAGAGTGGCGTCGATGTCCTCCTGGGGAGCCTTGGCGTTGACGGCCCAGCAGTTCTCGGTGCCGCAGCACAGGCCGGCCTTCTCTTCGCCCTCAACACCGCAGTAGATGGGGATCATAGCCAGGTCCTCGGCCTTGAGGCCGGCGTCAATCAGGCCGGCAAACTCCCAGGTGCCGTTCTGATAGAACACAGCCTTGCCCTCCTTGAACTCGCCGCTGGACATATCGCCGGTGGCGGTGGGCAGGGAGGCCTTTTCGATGGAAGCGTTGTTGATGTACAGGTCCCAGATGTTGCGGTAGTTGTCCAGATAAGCGCCGGTAACGGTGGCGGGCTGCTCGGTCACGCCGTCATCGCGGAACTCATAGAACAGGGGCATATTGGCCAGGTGGCCGGAGAAACGCCAGGAGGAGGAGCCGTCCAGGCCGGAGGAGG
>JAEDEN010000008.1 GCA_016293265.1 Oscillospiraceae bacterium
GCTTTGACCAGAAGGTGGAGGAGAAGCTGATCCAGCCCACCTTCATCACCATGTATCCCGTGGAGGTCAGCCCCCTCACCAAGCGCTCTCCCCAGGACCCCCGCCTCACCGAGCGCTTCGAGCTGTTCATCTGCCACAGCGAGCTGGCCAACGCCTACTCCGAGCTCAACGACCCCATCGACCAGCGTGCCCGCTTTGAAAAGCAGGTGGAGCAGCGGGAGCGGGGCGACGATGAGACCGAAATGCTGGACGAGGATTTCCTCAACGCCCTGGAATACGGTATGCCTCCCACGGGCGGCATGGGTATGGGCATCGACCGCTGCGTCATGCTGCTGACCGGAGCCGATTCCATCCGGGATGTGATCCTGTTCCCCACCATGAAGCCCCTGGAGAAAACCGAGGCTTCCGAGAAGAAAAAGGATGGGGCCCCTGAGGCTGTCAAGGCCGGGGAAGCGGCCGGGGAGAAGGTGGACTTCTCCAATGTGAAGATCGAACCGCTGTTTGAAGACATGGTGGATTTTGAAACCTTCGCAAAGTCCGATTTCCGCGCAGTGAAGATCGAGGCCTGCGAGGCTGTCCCCAAGAGCAAGAAGCTCTTGAAGTTCACTTTGAACGACGGAACAGACCGGAAACGCACCATTTTGAGCGGGATCCATGAGTATTATGAGCCGGAGGAATTGGTGGGCAAGACGGCGATCGCCATCGTGAACCTGCCGCCCAGAAAGATGATGGGCATTGATTCTGAGGGTATGCTGATCTCTGCGGTACACGAAGAAAACGGCAGGGAAGGGCTCAACCTTTTGATGGTGGATGACCGCATTCCGGCAGGAGCAAAGCTGTATTGAATTTCCGGAGGAACCGGCTTTGACACCGGCCCCAAAGCTATGGAATCTTATGGGGCGCCGCGTGGCCGCGGGACCCCGGGATCCGTTGGAAAACAAGAAGATGAGAAGCTGGGGGCGGTTCTTCCGGACATCCTGCCCCATCCAGCTTTTTGAAAGCCTCAGCTCCCGCCCCTTCGGGCGGGAGCTTTGCTTCGCCGGAAGAAGGAGGGGCCCCGGCCGTCCCCGGCCTGTCGGATGATGGCAACAAAAATGTCTTGAAAAAGGCGAAACCATCCTGTATCATATATAGATACCTTTTATAACCGGCGGTATTTTCCCCCTTTTTGCCCGGATTTTCCCGGGAACGGGGGAAAAGGGCCGGAAAAAGAGATCAGAAAGGAGCCCCGGCCATGGAGACCATCACCAGCCGCACCAATCCCCTCTGCACCCATATCCGCAAGCTGGCCGCCTCCCGCTCCTACCGGAGGGAGTGCCGGGAGTTCCTTTGCGACAGCCCCAAGCTCCTGGAGGAAGCCCTGCTTTGGAACGGCAGGCTCAAAACCGTGGTCTGCACCCAGGGGACGGACCTGCCCCCCCTGCCCGCCGGAGTGCGGGCGGTGCAGGTGCCCTCTGAGGTGATGAAGTCCATCTCCCCCGCCCAGGCGCCCCAGGGGGTCCTTTCCCTGTGCGCCATGGAGGAACCGCCCCTGCCCCGGTGTCTGGAGGGCAGGCGCTACGTGGTGCTGGACGGTGTGCAGGACCCGGGAAACGTGGGCACCATCCTCCGCACGGCAGACGCCTTTTGCGCCGACGGCCTTTTTCTGGTGAACGCCTGTGCCGACCTCTATAACCCCAAAACCGTTCGGGCCACCATGGGGGCGGTGTTCCGCCGCCCGGTGTGGACCTGTGATGTCCCCGGCCTGCGCGCCCTGCTGACGGCCTCCGGCCTGCCCCTTTACGGCGCGGCCCTCCGGGACGACACCGCGGACGCCCGGCAGGTGGATTACAGCCGCTGCGCCATCGCCATCGGCAGCGAAGGGAAGGGCCTGGGGGCGGAGCTGCTCTCCGCCTGCGACCAGACCGTTCTCATCCCCATGAGCGGCCGCTGTGAGTCTCTGAACGCGGCCATCGCCGCAAGCGTCCTTTTGTGGGAGGCCCACCGAAGGGACGGGATGTGATCCGGGAAGGGAGGCGCTGGCCATGTCCGCGCTGAAATACTGGCTGTGGTTGTCCGCCCTGCCGGGCCTTGGCAACCAGGCCCGCCTTGCCCTGCTGCGCCATTTCGGCGAAGCGGAGGCCATCTATTACGCTGATCCGGAAGAGGTCCTGCTGGCCGGGGGCATCACCCGGGAGCAGGCGGCCCTTCTGGAGGACAAGAGCCTGGAGGCCGCCGGGAGGATCATGGAGGACTGCCGCCGGCTGGGGGTGCGCATCCTGACCATCCGGGACGCGGAATACCCCGGGCGGCTGAAGAATATCTATGACCCGCCGGCGCTGCTCTATGTGAAGGGGCGCCTGCCGGCCATCGACGAGGAGGCCGCCGTGGCGGTGGTGGGCACCCGTGATTGCTCCCCCTACGGCGTTGCCTGCGCCCGGAAGCTGGGCTTCGGCCTGGCCGCCGGCGGGGCGGTGGTGGTCAGCGGACTGGCCCGGGGCATCGACGCCGAGGCCTGTCACGCGGCGCTGCTGGCCGGCGGCGTCACCGTGGGCGTTTTGGGCAACGGAACGGACGTGGCCTATCCCCCAAGCTCCCGGGCCCTCTATGAGGACGTGGCCGCTTCCGGGGCGCTGGTGAGCGAATATCCGCCGGGGACAGAGCCCGCCCGGCGTCATTTTCCTGCCCGCAACCGCATCATCTCCGGGCTGTGCGTGGCCACCCTTGTGGTGGAGGCTCCCGGGAAGAGCGGCGCCCTCATCACCGCCGAAACGGCCCTGGAGCAGGGGAGGGACGTGTTCGCCGTCCCCGGCCCCATCGACGCGCCGGGAAGCCTTGGCTGCAACCGCCTCATCCGGGACGGCGCGGGCCTTGCGGCGGAGGCCGCGGATATCCTGCGGGAATACGAGGGCCGTTTTCCCGGTAAAATCACCTGCGGGGACACCGGGGAAGAGCCGCCGGCCGCCGGGTATCACCGGCCCCAGCAGGCGGAGCCCAGGGCCGTCCCGCCGCCGTTCAGCATCTCCCGGGGCGGCATCACCCTTACCGACGACCAGATCGCCCTGCTGCGCATCCTCCCGGATGAGGAGCCGGCCCTGATGGACGACCTGATCGAAGAGAGCGGCATCCCCACCCGGCGGGTGCTTTCGGCCCTCACCGTTCTTGAAATCGACGATCTTGTCACGCAGCACAGCGGGAAGCGATACACCCGCCGCGTGACTTTGACGGAATAAAGCTTGCGCCTGTGGGCGCATGGAGGTAACTATGGCAAATGAGAATCTGGTCATCGTGGAGTCGCCCGCGAAGGCCAAAACCATTGGGAAATATCTGGGCAAGGGCTTCCAGGTGAAGGCCTGCATGGGCCACCTGCGGGACCTGCCCAAAAGCGTCCTGGGTGTGGATGTGGAACGGGACTTTGAGCCCCAGTACCAGCCCATCAAGGGCAAGGAGGACATCATCGCCGACCTGAAGCGCTCCGCCGACGAGGCGGATACCGTGTACCTGGCCACCGACCCGGACCGGGAGGGAGAGGCCATCTCCTGGCACCTGAAGAACCTTTTGGAGCTGCCGGAGGAAAAGGCGAAGCGTGTCACCTTCAACGAGATCACCAAAAAGGTGGTGCAGGAGAGCATCCGCCAGCCCCGGGACATCGACCAGAACCTGGTGGACGCCCAGCAGGCCCGCCGCATCCTGGACCGCCTGGTGGGCTATGAGCTGAGCCCCCTGCTGTGGAAAAAGATCCGCCGGGGGCTTTCCGCCGGCCGGGTCCAGTCCGTGGCCACCCGCATGGTGGATGACCGGGACCGGGAGATCGAGGCCTTCCAGCCCGAGGAGTACTGGACCCTGGACGCCAACCTCCTGGGAAATGACGGGAAGGGCCACCCCTTCGCAGCCCATTACCACGGCAGGGAGGGGAAGAAGGCGGAGCTGAAGTCCGCCGAAGCGGTGGACGCCGTGGTGCGGGAGACGGAGCAGGAGACCTTCACGGTGAAGTCCGTCAAGCGCAGCGACAAGCAGCGCAGCCCCTCTCCCCCCTTTACCACCTCCACCATGCAGCAGGAGGCCTCCCGCAAGCTCTCCATGACTCCCCGGCGCACTATGGCCATCGCCCAGCAGCTCTATGAGGGCGTGGATATCCAGGGGGAGGGCACCGTGGGCCTTATCACCTATATGCGTACCGACTCCCTGCGCCTGAGCGAGGAGGCCATCGCCTCCGCCCGGGCCTTTATCGTGGGCCGCTACGGCGGCGCCTACTGCCCCGCCCAGCCCAACCACTACAAGGCCAAGGCCAACGCCCAGGACGCCCACGAGGCCATCCGCCCCAGCAACGTGAATTGGACGCCGGAGGAGCTGAAAAAGGACTTGACCAGCGAGCAGTACCGCCTCTACCGCCTGATCTGGAGCCGGTATGTGGCCTGCCAGATGGCAAACGCCGTGTACGACAGCGTCAGTGTTGAGATCGCCGCCGGGGACCACGACTTCCGCGCCAGCTCCTCCAGCCTCAAGTTCTCCGGCTACACCGCCGTCTACGAGGAGGGGAAGGACGAGGAGAAGGAGGAGAAGGAATCCCCCCTGCCCGCCCTGCGGGAGGGAGAGACCCTCACCCTCAAGGATTTCAAGCGGGACCAGCATTTCACCCAGCCTCCCGCCCACTATACCGACGCCACGCTGATCCGCGCCATGGAGGAGCAGGGCATCGGCCGCCCCTCCACCTACGCCCCCACCGTCTCCACCATCCTGGACCGGGAGTATGTGGTGAAGGAGGGGAAATACCTCCATATCACCAACCTGGGCCGTGTGGTGACGGAGCTGATGAAGGAGCGCTTCACCGACATCGCCGACCTGAAGTTCACCGCCAACATGGAGCGGCGGCTGGACCAGGTGGAAGAGGGGGAGACCAACTGGAAGGAGGTCCTCCGCAGCTTCCACGGCGACTTTGCCCGGAGCCTGAAAAAGGCGGAGGATGAGCTGGAGGGCGTGCGCATCAAGGTGCCCGATGAGGTCTCCTCTGAGGTCTGTCCCGAGTGCGGGCGGAACCTGGTGGTCAAATCCGGCCGCTTCGGCCGCTTCCTGGCCTGCCCGGGCTACCCCGAGTGCAGCTTCACCATGCCGCTGGTGGTGGTGATGCCGGGCCGCTGCCCCCAGTGCGGCGGCAGGCTCATGAAGCGCACCGGCGTGAGCAAAAAGAGCGGAAAGCAGTACACCTACTACTGCTGCGAGTACCGCAACAGCAAGGACGAGACTCTGAAATGCGATTTTGTCACCTGGGATGTGCCGGTGAAGGAGGACTGCCCCCTCTGCGGCCATACCATGTTCAAGCGCTCCGGCCGGGGCTTCAAGAAGCCCTACTGCATCAATCCGGAATGCGCCAACTTCCTGCCTGAGGACAAGCGGGGCTATCCCAAGCCCGCCGGCAAGCAGGAGGAGGCCGGGGCGGAGGAAACGCCCGAAACGGCCGCCGCCGAGAAGCCTGCGGCCGGAAAGACGGGGGCCACCAAGAAGCCTGCCGCGAAAAAGACCGCGGCCAGGAAGACCACAGCCAAGACCGCAGCCAAGAAGCCTGCGGCCAAGAAGACCACAACCAAGACGGCGGCGAAAAAGCCCGCCGCCAAGAAGACGAGGAAAACCGCCGGAACAACAGAGGAATGACCCGTCTGTGACCGCCCAACGGGGAAGGGAGAAACACGATATGAAAGTAACAGTGATCGGCGCGGGCCTTGCCGGCAGCGAATGCGCCTGGCAGCTTGCCCAGCGGGGCGTGGAGGTCACCCTCCGGGAGATGAAGCCGGAGAAGCGGACCCCCGCCCATGTGACGGACTATTTTGCGGAGCTTTGCTGCTCCAACTCCCTGCGCTCCGACCAGTTGGAAAACGCGGTGGGCCTTTTGAAGGAGGAGCTGCGCCGCCTGGGCTCCCTGATCCTCTCCTGCGCCGACGCCACCCGGGTGGAGGCCGGGGGCGCCCTGGCCGTGGACCGGGAGGGCTTTGCCCGGCTGGTGACGGAGCGGGTCCGAAGCCACCCCAACATCACCGTGGAGTACGGGGAGGTGAAGGAGATCCCCCAGGGAGAGGTGGTCATCGCCTCCGGCCCCCTCACCTCCGACGCTCTGGCCGCCCGGCTCCAGGACCTTCTGGGGGCGGATACCGCCCTCCACTTCTTCGACGCCGCCGCGCCTCTGGTGAGCGCGGAGAGCGTGGATATGGACAAGGCCTGGTTCGGCTCCCGCTATGACCGGGGGACCGCGGATTATGTAAACTGTCCCATGACGGAGGAGGAATACGACGCCTTCTGGAAGGAGCTGACTGCCGCCCAGGAGGCGGAGGTCCACGGCTTCGAGGACAAGATGGTCTTTGAGGGCTGTATGCCCGTGGAGGTCATGGCCCGCCGGGGCCACGACACCCTGTGCTACGGCCCCCTGAAGCCCCGGGGCCTCCGGGACCCCCGCACCGGGAAGGAGCCCTACGCCGTGGTGCAGCTCCGCCGGGACAACAGCGAGGGCAGCGTCTATAACCTGGTGGGCTTCCAGACCCACCTGCGCTTCCCGGAGCAGCGGCGGGTGTTCTCCATGATCCCCGCCCTCCACAGCGCGGAGTTCCTCCGCTACGGCGTCATGCACCGCAACACCTTCCTGGACTCCCCCCGGCTGCTGGACCGGTATTTCCGGCTGAAGAAGGACCCCCGCATCGCCTTTGCCGGACAGATGACCGGCGTGGAGGGCTATGTGGAGTCCGCCGCCTCCGGCTTCCTGGTGGGGGTGGAAACGGCCCGCCGCCTGGCGGGAAAGCCGGCGGTGGACTTCCCCCGGGAGACGGCCATCGGCGCCTTGGGGCTGTATATATCCAACCAGTCCGTTGTGAATTTCCAGCCCATGAACATCAACTTTGGCATCATGCCGCCCCTTGACCACCGGGTCAAAGGCAAGCGGAACAAGAACGCGGAGCTTTCCCAGCGCTCCCTTGCCGTTATCGAAACGCTGAAAGAGGAGGTCCTGGCATGAAGATCATCGTAGATGCCATGGGCGGCGACAACGCCCCCGGGGCTGTGGTCCGGGGCGCTCTGGACGCCTGCAAGAACCACGGTATTCCCGTTTTGCTGGTGGGCCGGACGGAGGAGATCCTCCGCTGCGTGGAGGAGGGGGGCGAGAAGACCCTCCCCAAGGGCATGGAGATCCGGGACGCCAGGGAGGTGGTGGAGATCTGCGACGATCCTGCCACCGCCTTCAAGATGAAGAAGGACTCCTCCCTCACCGTGGGACTGAACCTGCTGAAGGAGGGGGCGGGAGACGCCTTTGTCTCCGCCGGCTCCACCGGCGCCCTTCTGGCGGGGGCCACCCTTGTGGTCAAGCGCATCCGGGGCATCCGCCGGGCGGCCATGGGGCCGGTGATCCCGGTATTTGGCGGCCGGGCCATCCTGTGCGACTGCGGCGCCAACGCCGAGTGCACCCCGGAGTACCTGCTGCAGTTCGCCTACCTGGGCAGCTTTTACGCAAAGCGGGTGCTGAAGGTGGAAAAGCCCCGGGTGGCCCTGCTGAACATCGGCGCGGAGGAGAGCAAGGGGGACACCCTCCGCAAGGAGACCCACGCCCTTTTGAAAGCGGCCGGCGAGGCGGGACGGATCCATTACATCGGCTCCATCGAGGGCAACGACGCCATGATGGGCGGGGCGGATGTCATCGTGGCCGACGGCTTCAGCGGCAACGTGTTTCTCAAGACCGTGGAGGGCGCCGCCCGATTTATGATGAAGGAGCTGAAAAAGGCCTTCTATACCAACGCCAGGACAAAGCTGGGCGCGCTGCTGGTGAAAAAGGAGCTGGGGGAGATGAAAAAGCTCATGGACCCCAGTGAGGTGGGGGGCACCGTGTTCCTGGGCATCTCCAAGCCCGTCATCAAGGCCCACGGCTCCTCCGACGCCCGGGCCATCACCAACGCCATCCTCCGGGCGGCGGAATATGCCGGAAGCGGCCTCATTGAGGACGTGGAGCGCAGCATCGACGCCATGAAGGTGGAACGCCCCCGGGAAAAAGCGTAATCCCCCCTTGACATCTCCGGGGCACATGCCGTATGATTGCCTCAGTAAAAGAGAACCAACTTTTTCCCGAGGAGTGAATGTATATGTCAATGGAAGAAATTTTCCAGACCATCCAGAATCTTGTGGCCGAGCAGTTTGCCGTGGAGCCGGAGAGCGTCACCATGGAAACCTCCCTGGAGGAGGACCTGGGGGCCGACTCCGTGGACCTGGTGGAGCTGGTCATGGCCATGGAAGAGGAATTTGAAGTGGGCGAGGTGCAGGAGGAAGACCTGGGCGGTATGAAGACCGTGGGCGACGCCGTCAACTATATCGCCAATAAGCTGAAATGAGTTCGGAACACCCCGCCGCCGTGCGGGGGTTCCTTTTAGGGGAACAGCTATGCAGGAACTGGAGAAAAAACTGAATTATACCTTCCGGAATCCGGCCCTCCTCAGCGAGGCCCTGAGCCACAGCTCCTATGCCAACGAGCACCGCTCCGCCCATCTGAACAGCAACGAGCGGCTGGAGTTTCTGGGGGATTCCGTGTTGGGCTTCGTGACGGCGGAGTTTCTCTTCGCCGCCCATCCCGATCTGCCCGAGGGGGACCTGACCCGCATCCGGGCGGCGCTGGTGTGCGAGCAGAGCCTTTACGAGGTGGCCCGCAAGCTGGACCTGGGCCGGTATTTGAAGCTGGGCCGGGGAGAGGAGGCCGGCGGCGGACGGGAGCGCACCTCCATCCTGGCGGACGCCACGGAGGCGGTGTTTGCCGCCGTGTATCTGGATGGCGGCATCCAGGCGGCCTCCGCCCTCATCCACCGGGTACTGCTCAGCGCCGAGCGGGAAGAGGAGGTGGAGGAGCGCCGCAGGGACTACAAAACGGCCCTGCAGGAGCTGGTGCAGCGCCAGGCCGACCAGGTGCTCACCTACCGCATGGTGGGGGAGCACGGCCCCGACCACGCCAAGATCTTCTCGGCGGAGGTGCTGCTGAACGGAAAGGGCATCGGCTCCGGCTCCGGCCACAGCAAGAAGGAGGCCGAGCAGGCGGCAGCCCGCTCCGCCCTTGCCCTCCTGGAGGAAAAGTGAAGAAAAGGGGAACGCGTTATCCGTTGGATAACGCGTTCTCTTTCTCTGGGCGGGAGGAGGCGCCAAATATGACTGGTATTTTTTCCGCCGGTATGATATACTATTTACATAATGCGTTATTCTGCCCTGTGGGGCATAGAACGTTCGATTAGGAGTGTGAATCATATGTCACTGCTGTCCGCCATTCTGCTGGGACTGGTACAGGGCGTCACCGAATTTTTGCCCATTTCCAGCTCCGGCCACCTTGCCATCGCCGAGCAGCTTCTCCACACCAGCGGGGCATCCAATGTTCCGGTGTTTTTCGATGTGCTGCTGCACCTGGGCACCTTGTTCGCGGTGTTCGTGGCCTACTGGGAGGAGGTCCGGGCGATGGTGGTGGAGTTCTTCCTGGGCATCCGGGATCTGACCCGCCGCTCCACGCCCACGCCGGTGCCTCCCGCCCGGCGGATGATCCTGCTCATCATTGTGGGTACGCTGCCCCTGTTTTTCATCCTGCCCCTGAAGGACAAGGTGGAGACCCTCTCCGGCAACCTCTATTTTGTGGCCGCCGCCCTTCTGGCCACGGGCTGCCTGCTCTTTGTCAGCGACCGTGTGCCCAAGGGCCGCAAAACGGAGAAGTCCGCCACCCTGATGGACGCCCTGGCCGTGGGCATCGGCCAGGCCATCGCCACCTGCCCCGGCATCTCCCGCTCCGGCACCACCATCACCGTGGGCTGCTTTATGGGCTATGAGCGCTCCTTCGCCGTGCGCTTTTCCTTCCTGATGTCCATTCCCGCCATTCTGGGCGCCAACCTCCTCAGCCTCAAGGACGCGGTGGAGGCGGGCATCATCTGGGGAGAGGTGCCGGTATACCTGGTGGGAGTGGCAGTGGCCGCCATCTCCGGCTACGCCTGCATCCGCCTTTTGAAGATGATCGCCGCCAAGGGCAAATTCGGCGCCTTTGCCTACTATTGCTGGGCCGTGGGCCTGGTGACGCTGGTCCTTACATATCTGCAGCACTGAGAGGGAGGAAACATCGTGGCTTCCACACAGAAGAAGACCGGAGGAAGGAAGACCTCTTCCGCCCCCGGCAAGAAACCGTCCGCCCGGGCCAAAAAGCCCGCCCAGCCCGCCAAGCGGCCCATCCGCCGGGAGGTGTGCGGCGGGGTGCTGCTGCTTTTGATGCTGTGCACCGCCGTCAGCTATTTCGGCGTCAACGGCATCTTCAATGACTGGCTGGCAGGGCTTTTGAAGGGCCTTTTCGGCTACGGCTACTATCTGGCGGCCCCGGCCATGGCCCTTGCGGGCTTTATTCTGCTCAGCCACCACGGCCGGCCCGTCCGGCTGCGGGTGGGCTGCGCCCTGCTCATCCCCATGCTTCTGGGCAGCCTTGCCCATATGCTCTTTTGCAGGGAGGCCCTCCCCTCCTCCCTGGGCCTGGTGCCCAGGCTCTGGGAGACCGGCCGGGCCCTCCGGTCCGGCGGCGTCCTCTCCGGGGCGCTGGCGGAGGGATCTGTGGCCGTTGTCTCCAGGATCGTTTCCGTCATCCTCTTCGCGGCCCTTCTGGTGGTCTTGCTGATGGTCTCCCTGCGGGTGACGGTGGATTCCCTTCTGGCAAAGCACCGCCAGCGTCCCCGGTATGAAGAGGAGGAAGAAGAGGAGGAGCCCCTCCGCTCGGCCCGGAAGGAGCCGGAGCGTCCCCGGGAGCGCCGGCAGATCGACCTGCCCCTGGACGACCTCCCGCCCGCCATCCCCACCCCTGGGGAACCGGCGCCTAAGCGGAGCTTCTTCCGCCACAGGTCCGCCCAGCAGAAGACCCCTGCCCAGGTGCTGGCGGAGCAGCACGCCGCCCCGGAGGCTCCCCCCGCCCCGGAAAAGCCGGCAGTCCCCGTCCCGGAGCCCCTGGTTCCGGAGGAGGCGGCGGTTCGTGAGACGCCGGTGGTCCGGGAGACATCCGTCCCCGCTGAAAAAGCGGCTCCGAAGGAGGAGCCCCTTTCCGCCAGAAAGGAGAAGACCGCCACCGCCCGGGAGGTAGCGGCCCAGACCGCCGCCGTCACGGAGGAGATCCAGCGCAAGCTGGAGGGGGAGGAGGAGCTGTACCACTTCCCCCCCATCACGCTGCTGCGGGAGAACAGCGGCGGCAACTACACCGAGGCCGGCGCGGAGCTTCGGAACAACTCCCGCCGCCTGGCGGAGACCCTGACCAGCTTCGGCGTGGACGCCACCCCCGGCGACGTGGTTCACGGCCCCTCCATCACCCGGTATGAATTCGTGCTGGACCAGGGGGTGAAGCTCAGCAAGATCACCAACCTGGCCGACGACATCGCCTTGGCCCTGGGAGCCACCGGCGTGCGCATCGCCCCCATCCCGGAGAAGATCTCCGTGGTGGGCATTGAGGTGCCCAACAAGCAGGTGACCCCCGTCCTCATCCGGGACGTCATCGAGTCCCGGGATTTTGCGGAGCACAAGTCCAACGTGGCCTTCGCCCTGGGACGGGACATCAGCGGCCGCAACGTCATCGGCAACATCGAGAAGCTGCCTCATGTGCTTATCGCCGGTACCACCGGCTCCGGTAAATCCGTCTGCACCAACTCCCTCATCATCAGCCTCCTCTATAAGTCCACCCCCGACCAGGTGCGCTTTATCATGGTGGACCCCAAGATGGTGGAGCTTGCCCCCTACAACGGCATCCCCCACCTTCTCATCCCCGTGGTGACGGACCCGAAAAAGGCCGCCGGCGCCCTCCAGTGGGCGGTGTATGAGATGATGAAGCGGTACAAGACCTTCGCCGAATGCGGCGTGAAGAAGCTGGAGGAGTACAACCACCTGGCCCGTGCCCGGGAGGACATGGAGACCTTGCCCGCCGTGGTGGTGGTCATCGACGAGCTGGCCGATTTGATGCTGGTGGCCGCCAAGGAGGTGGAGGAGTCCATCTGCCGGGTGGCCCAGATGGGCCGCGCCGCCGGCGTCCACCTGGTCATCGCCACCCAGCGTCCCTCCGCCGACGTCATCACCGGCCTCATGAAGGCCAACATCCCCAGCCGTATCGCCTTTGCGGTGGCCTCCTCCCTGGAGTCCCGCATCATTCTGGACACCACCGGCGCGGAAAAGCTGGTGGGCAAGGGCGATATGCTCTACGCCCCCCTTGGGGGCGGCAAGCCCACCCGCGTCCAGGGCTGCTTCATCTCCCCGGAGGAGATCGAGCAGGTGGTGGAATACGTGAAGCAAAGCGGCGAGGCCCATTATTCCGACGAGGTCATCGCCAAGATCGAGGAATCCGTTCAGGAGAAGGAAAAGGGCGGCAAAGCCCCGGCCCCTGCCGCCGCCGAAGACGGGGAAGAGGGCGACGAGCTGCTGCCCGCCGCCGTGGAGGTGGTGCTGGAGACCGGCCAGGCCTCCGTTTCCATGCTCCAGCGCCGCTTGAAGCTGGGCTACTCCCGGGCCGCCCGCCTGGTGGACCAGATGGAGGAGCGGGGCATCGTAGGCCCCTTCGAGGGCTCCAAGCCCCGCCAGCTCCTCATTACCAGGGAAAAGTGGCAGGAGCAGCAGATGGGGTCCGCCCCCGCCGGAGCTCCTGGGGCGGAGGAGGCGAAAACGGCAGGGGAGACCCTTTGTCCATGAAAAAACCGCATGACGGGCAATCGGAAAAGTATTGACTTCCGCCGGCGGCGTGGGTAAAATAGGTGGAAATGCGAGACGTGTTATGCGCGATACAAGGAGGAACCGACTATGAAGTTTTCCGGCAGGATCGAAGAATGCGCCCTTTCCCCTATCCGCAAGTTCCACCCCTATATGGTGGCGGCGGAGGCAAAGGGGCTGCGGGTGCATCATCTGAACATCGGGCAGCCGGATGTGGAGACCCCCCGTGCCTTTTTTGAGGCGGTGGGCAATTTCGGAGAGGCTGTGCTGGCCTACGCCCCCTCTCCCGGCGTGGAGTCCTATCTGGAGGCTGTGCGGGACTATTACTGCGGCCTGGGCTTCCCCATCGGGACGGAGGACATCCTGGCCGCCTTCGGCGGCAGCGAGGCGCTGCAGATGGTCTTTTCCTGCATCCTGGAGGAGGGGGACGAGATACTGATCCCCGAGCCCTTCTATCCCAATTACGCCACCTTTGTCCGGGTCACCGGCGGGCGCATCCGCCCCATCCCCACCACTGCGGCGGAGGGCTACCGCTTTGCCTCCCGGGAGAGGATCGAGCCCCTCATCACCCCCCGTACCCGGGCTATCCTGGTGACGAACCCCGGCAACCCCACCGGATTGGTGCTCACGGAGGAGGAGATGCGCCTGCTCAAGGACATCGCCGTGGAGCACGACCTGTTCCTCATCGGCGACGAGGTGTACCGCGAGTTGGTCTACGGCGGCGAGGCGCTGCATTCGTTCCTGCAGTTTGAGGACGCGGCGGAGAACATCGTGGTCACCGACTCCGTGTCCAAGCGGTTTTCCGCCACCGGCGCCCGGGTGGGTGCTATCCTCTCCCGCAATCACGAATTGCTGGGCCACGCGCTGAAAATCTGCCAGGGCCGCCTGTGCGCCGCCACGCTGGACCAGGTGGGCGCCGCCGCACTGTACAACGCCATGACCCCCGACTACTACGCGGATGTGCGGGAGCAGTACCGCCGCCGCCGCGACGCCGTGGTGGAGAGTTTGAGCAAGCTCCCCGATGTGCAGTTCTCCACGCCGGAGGGCGCCTTCTACCTGATGGCCACGCTGCCGGTGGACGACGCGGAGAAGCTGCAATACTTTCTGCTGGAGGAGTTCGAGGACCGCGGCGAGACCGTCATGTACGCCCCCGGCGAGGGCTTTTACGCCACGCCCGGCAAGGGCAAAAACGAGATCCGCATCGCCTACGTCACCAACGAAGGGGACCTGCGCCGCTCCATTGAGCTGCTGGGCCTGGGCATCGCGGCCTACAACAAAAAGCGGGGTGTGTAAATGATCCGTCATATCGTCATGTGGAAGTTCCGCCCCGGAACGGAGGCGGAGCAGGAGCGGTTTTTAACGGGCCTGGCCGCCCTTCAGGGGGTCATCCCCCAGCTTTTGAAGAGCCAGGTGGCCCGGAACGTGGGCCCTGGAAATTACGACGCCGTCCTGGTGAGCGAGTTTGAGAGCCTGGAGACCCTGGAGGCCTATAAGAACGACCCCCGCCACAAGGCTGTCTCCGCCCTTTGCAAGTCCATCCGGGAGGACCGGGTGGCCGTGGATTACGAGGTTTAAAGCGGAAGCGCCCGGCTGAGACTGTCAAAAAACCGCAGGGAGCGGAGTCTTCGGAAGGAAAGATGGTTACAAAAGAAAACCATCGGGGCTGTCTTTCGTGCATAATCAAAGTTTTTCTGAACGGTTTGGAGTTCAGAAAAACTTGCGTAGCTTAGCGAAAAGACTTTTTCGACAAGCTGAAGCCGGACGCGCAAGCGCCCGGCTTTTTGCATGAAGCACGCTCACGGCGCACCACAAAATGAAGCAAAATCCTGTACGCATAAAGTTTATGGGCATCCCTTCCGGCTGCCCCGGCGGGGAAGCGGCGCGTTCAAATTGGTTCGCTATGGGTCTGCATAGCAAAAAGGGACCGTTTTTTTGAGGAATATTGCGCAGTTGCTTTTTTTCGGCCCAGTGGGACGGTTTCTCGCATTTCCTATTGACAAGGGGAAAAAACTATGCCATAACTATATCATAGTAAAAAGATAGGATTAGGAGGAATTCCAATGAACGTCTATGTGGATAACGCGGCTACCACCGCTGTCAGCCAAACGGCCCTTGACGCTATGCTGCCCTGCTTCCGGGAGATCTACGGCAACCCCTCCAGCCTCCACACACCCGGCCAGCGGGCGGCGGAGAAGCTGGCGGAGGCCCGGGAGGTCTTTGCCAGAAACCTGAACGCGGAGCCCCGGGAGATCGTCTTCACCTCCGGCGGCAGCGAGGCCGATAACCAGGCCCTGCGCTCCGCCGCCGTGATCGGCGCCCGCAAGGGGAAAAAGCACATCGTTTCCACCGCTTTCGAGCACCATGCCATCCTCCATGCCCTCCAGGCCCTGCAGAAGGAGGGATTTGAGGTCACCCTGCTGGATATCCCCGAAAACGGCGTGGTCACCGCCCAGCAGGTGAAGGAGGCCATCCGGGAGGATACCTGCCTGGTGAGCGTCATGTTCGCCAACAACGAGATCGGCACCGTCATGCCCATCGCCGAGATCGGCGAGGTCTGCCGGGAAGCCGGCGTCCTCTTCCACACCGACGCCGTCCAGGCCGCGGGCCATCTGCCCATCGACGTGAAGGCCATGCACATCGACATGCTCTCCCTCTCCGCCCATAAGTTCCACGGCCCCAAGGGTGTGGGCGTGCTGTATGTGCGCAAGAACATCCCCCTGACCAACATCATCTTCGGCGGCGCCCAGGAGCGGGGCAAGCGGGCCGGCACCGAAAACCTGCCCGGCATCTGCGGCGCGGCGGCCGCCTTTGACGAGGCCTGCGCCAACATGGAGGCAAATGCCGCAAAGCTCATCCCCCTGCGGGATAAGCTGATCCGGGGCCTCACCCAGATCCCCCACAGCATCCTCAACGGCGACGCCGTGAACCGCCTTCCCGGCAACGTGAACCTGTGCTTTGAGGGCGTGGAGGGCGAGAGCCTGCTGCTGCTGCTGGACGCCAAGGGCATTTCCGCCTCTTCCGGCTCCGCCTGCACCTCCGGCTCCCTGGACCCCAGCCATGTGCTGCTGGCCCTGGGCCGTCCCCATGAGGTGGCCCACGGCTCCCTGCGCCTGAGCCTCAGCGAGTACAACACCCCCGAGGAGATCGACTATATTCTGGACACGGTTCCCGGTATCATCGAATACCTGCGGAATATGTCCCCCGTGTGGGACGAGCTGGAGACCGGCAAGCGTCCCCACTTGATTTGAAAGGAGAAGCATTACAATGGCTCTTTACAGTGAGAAGGTCATGGACCATTTCCAGAATCCCCGCAACGTGGGCAAGATGGACGACGCCGACGGTGTGGGCGAGGTGGGCAACGCCAAGTGCGGCGACATCATGCGGATGTATATCAAGGTGGATCAAGATACCCAGACCATCACCGATGTGAAGTTCAACACCTTTGGCTGCGGCAGCGCCATCGCCACCAGCTCCATGGCCACGGAGATGATCAAGGGCAAGAGCATCGAGGAGGCCCTGAAGCTGTCCAACAAGGCGGTGGCCGAGGCCCTGGACGGCCTGCCCGCCCATAAGATGCACTGCTCCGTCCTGGCGGAGGAGGCTGTCCGCGCCGCCGTCAAGGATTACTATGACCGCAACGGCATCGAGTACGGCGACGAGCTGCGCCAGTGCGACGGCCACTGCGAATCCTGCGGCCACGAGCACTGAGATCAATTGAAACAGAAAAACCACCCTGAAAAGGGTGGTTTTTTGTTTTCCCCCAAAATGGGCCTATTCCAGAGGCACCGTGTGGCCGTCCAGCCTGCCCTGTTCAATGGTCACTACGGCGTAAAAGGGATGGTGATAGTCCCCGATGCTGCCGGGATTGACAAAGAGGGTCTTGCCCCGCTTGTCCACCAGGGGGCGGTGGGTGTGGCCGAAGAGCAGCAGGTCCAGGTTTTCCTCCTCTGCCTTGAGCCCCGCCGCCAGAAGGGACTGCTTTACCCCCAGGGTGTGGCCGTGGCAGAGCAGGATGCGCTTGTCCTCCAGGCACACCAGCCGCTCGGCCTGCTCCCAGGAGCGGTAGTCGCAGTTGCCGGGGACCTGCTCCAGGGGGATGGAGGGGAAGCGGTCCCGGAGCCGTTCGCCGTCCCGCCAGCAGTCCCCCAGGTGGAAGATCATCCGGGGCTGTTCCTTTTCCACCGCCCGCACCATATGTTCCACGTTCCCGTGGGAATCGGAAAGCACCAGGATCTTCATAGGGTCTCCTCCTTATACGCCGGGGCCCTTTCGCCGGAAGGCCGCCTTTGCAGGTAGTATACGCCCTTTTCCGCCGCCGCGCAACAGGGAAAAGAATATCATTTAGAAAAATTTCTAAATACCTGTTGACAATGGCATTCCTGCGGGCTATCTTATATTTAGAAAATTTTCTAAATACTTTTTGAGAGGTGATCCAATGAGCTTTGCGGAGACCTTCAAGGCCCTCTCCGATCCCGTCCGGCGGGACATCCTGACCTATCTGAAAAACGGCCGGCTGTCTGCCGGGGAGATCGGCAGCCACTTTGACATGACCGGCGCCACCATCTCCTACCACCTGGGCATTCTGAAAAAGGCAGGACTGGTGTTTGAGAGCCGGGAGAAGAACTACATTTATTACGAGCTGAACACCTCCGTGGTGGAGGAAGTCATGCTCTGGCTTTCGGAATTGAAAGGAGAAAAAGACCATGCTGAAAAAGAATAAGGGTACCATTATTTTGACTACACTCGTCACCGCCGCGCCGGTGCTGCTGGGGCTGTTGCTGTGGTCCCGCCTGCCGGACACCATCGCCACCCATTTTGATATTGCCGGCGAGCCCAACGGTTGGTCCTCCAAGGCCTTCGCCGTGTTCGCCATCCCCGGTTTTCTGGTGGTCTGCCAACTGCTTTGCACCTTCGGCACCATGACGGACCCCAGGAAAAAGAACATCCAGCAGAAGATGTTCCGCCTGGTGCTGTGGATCTGCCCGGTGATCTCCGTTTTGATCTGCAGCTGTATGTATCTCTACGCCCTGGGGTATGGGGTGGATATGGGCCGCATCTGCGGACTGCTGGTGGGGCTGCTGTTCATCATCATCGGCAATTACCTGCCCAAGTGCCGCCAGACCTACACCATGGGCGTCAAGACCCCCTGGGCCCTGGCGGACGAGGAGAACTGGAACCACACCCACCGCTTCGGCGGCCGGCTGTGGATGGCGGCGGGCGCGGTGTTCCTGGTGCTGACGGTGCTGGGGGTCATGAACACGGTGTGGACCCTGGTGATGATCCTGGTGGTGGCGCTGCTGCCGGCGCTGTATTCCTTCCTCTATTACCTGCGCCACCAGCAGGAGGACATTTGACACGGCGCAGAGAATTTGGTATCCTGTATAAAATCTCAAAAATTTGCACCGCGAGGCAGAATACTTTGCCTCGCGGTGCCGCGCTCCTCGCCGGGCGCGGCTCTGCTTTTGAAAAGAGGAACCCATATGGACCATACCTTTGACTTTCTGGACAGGAACTTTTTCACCAAGGCCTCTGTCTTCCCCGGCAGCGTGGGCACCTTCCGCTACCGCTTCCAGCGCAGCGGCTGGCTGGACCAGGAGGGCTCCGCCATCCAGGTCTGGGTGTATGAAAACACCAGCTTTGAGCTGGCCCGGGACGTGGAGACCGAAACCTTCCCCTGGACGGAGGAGGGCGTGGAGAAGATCAAGGCCTGGCTGACGGCCAAGCTGGATGAGCGGGGGACGGAGCGCTACCGCATCCCCTACCGGACGAAAGATGTATCTGAATCTGCTGAATGACCGGCTGAAGGAGGCCTATGGCGTCAAGGTCTATAAGCTGGCCCTTTCCTCCGGCTGCTCCTGCCCCAACCGGGACGGAACCCTGGGAACACGGGGCTGCATCTTCTGCGACGGCGCTGGGGCCTTTGCGGCCAGCGGCGGCATCGGGGAGCAGATGGAAGATGCCAAGGCCCGCCTCAGGGGAAAGATCAAGGGCCAGGCGAAGTACATCGCCTATTTTCAATCCTTCACCAACACCTACGGGGACATCGGGCGGCTGGAGGCCCTGTTCTCCGCCGCCATGGAGGGGGAGGAGGTCGTGGTCCTCTCCGTGGCCACCCGGCCGGACTGCCTGGGGCAGGAGGTTCTGGCCATGCTGGAGCGGCTGGGGCGGCGGAAGCCGGTCTGGGTGGAGCTGGGGCTCCAGACCATCCATCCGGCCACGGCGGCCTACATCCGCCGGGGCTACGGCCTGGAGGTGTACGACCGGGCGGTGGAGGACCTTCACGCCGCCGGGGCGGAGGTGGTGGTCCACCAGATCCTGGGCCTGCCCGGGGAGACGGCGGCGGACATGGCGGAGACTGCCCGCTACATCGGAAAAAGCGGGGCGGAGGGGATCAAATTCCACCTGCTCCACGTCCTCCGGGGAACCGACCTTGCGGCGGAATACCGGGCGGGGAAATTTGAGGTGATGACCCCGGAGGCCTACATCGCCGCCCTGGAGGAATGCGTGCGCAGCATCCCCCGGGAGATGGTCATCCACCGCCTCACCGGCGACGGAGCCAAGCGGGACCTGGTCGCCCCCCTTTGGAGCGGGGATAAAAAACGGGTGCTGAATGCCATCCACGCCTCCTTTGCCCGCCACGATGTGGAGCAGGGAAGCGCATACCGGCCCTGAGCGGAGCCCTGGGGCTCCGCTTTTTGCAGAAAAGCGTTATTTTTCCGATAATATCACGAAAATGGGGGACGCCGCGTTGAATCCCGCCTCTTCTTATGGTATCATAACTCCGTATGAAAAGAGCCCCAAGGGGCGAAGGAGGAAAAACGGGTGCTGACGATCAGGCAATACGTCCGGGCAAGGAGTCTGGAGGAGGCATATACGCTGTGCCAAAAGCGGGGAAATGTGGTGCTGGGCGGCATGGCGTGGCTGAAGATGCAAACACGCAGTGTGGTGACCGCCATTGACCTTTGTGATTTGAAGCTGGATACCATTGAGGAAACGGAGACGGCGTTCTCCATCGGCGCCATGACGCCCCTGCGGGCGCTGGAGACCCATGAGGGGCTGAACGCCCTCTCCCGGGGGGCCGTGGCTGAAAGCCTGAAGGGCATCGTGGGGGTGCAGTTCCGCAACACCGCCACGGTGGGGGGCAGCGTCTATGCCCGCTTCGGCTTTTCCGACGTGACCACCCTTCTTCTGGCCCTGGGGGCCAGGGTGGAGCTTTACAAGGGGGGCGTCATGTCCCTGGAGGACTTCAACGCCCTGCCCCGGAAGCAGCGGGACATCCTGGTGCGCGTCATCGTGCCGAAACGGGAGATGAAGATCGCCTACCGGTCCCAGCGGAACACGAAAACCGACCTTCCCGTCCTCACCTGCGCCGTGGCCGGAGGGGAAGGGGAGGCCCTGGCCGTGGTGGGCGCCCGGCCCGCCATCGCCCGGGTGTTCCGGGACGAAACGGGGATCTTGAAAAACGGCGTCACGGAGGAATCCGCCGCCGCCTTTGGCGCCTGGGTGGCGGAGCAGGCGGATTTCGGAAGCAATTCCCGGGCCGGCGGGGAGTACCGCAGGCGGGTGTGCGCGGTGCTGGTGCGCCGCTGCGCCATGGCATGGAAGGAGGGCTGATATGCTCATTACGCTTACTTTGAACGGCAAGGCCGTTACCGCTGACATCGCCCCTGATATGCTGCTGCTGGACTTTCTCCGCAGCCGGGGCTGCGTCAGCGTGAAACGGGGGTGCGGCACCGCCAACTGCGGCCTGTGCACCGTTTTGATGGACGGCAGGCCCATTCTCTCCTGCTCCACCCTGGCCGCCCGGGCTGCCGGACACCACATCCAGACCCTGGAGGGATTGCAGGCGGAGGCGGAGGACTTCGCCGCCTTCGTGGCGGACCAGGGAGCGGAGCAGTGCGGCTTCTGCAACCCCGGCTTCGTGATGAACACCATCGCCCTCCTGCGGGAGAATCCCCACCCCACCGACGACGAGATCCGCTCCTATCTGGCGGGAAACCTGTGCCGCTGCTCCGGCTATGAGGGGCAGCTTCGGGGCATCCGGGCCTATCTGGACCGGAAAGAGGAGGGCTGAGGATGGAAAAGGAACTGAATACCGTAAACCGGGGCCTGCGGAAAAAGGACGCCATGCAGCTTCTTCTGGGCAAGGGGGTGTATCTGGAGGATATCACCCCCAGGGACGCCCTTGTGGTGAAGGTGCTGCGCAGCCCCCACGCCCATGCCCTCATCCGGGAGATCGACACCGCCCTTGCCGAAAAGGTGGAGGGCATCGCTGCGGTTTATACCTACAAGGACGTGCCCCAGCGGCGCTTTACCCTGGCGGGCCAGACCAGCCCGGAGCCCTCCCCCTGGGACCGGCTGATCCTGGACCGGCGGGTGCGCTACGTGGGGGACCCCGTGGCCATCGTGGCGGGGGAGAACGAGAAGTGCGTGGACCAGGCCCTGCGCCGCATCAAGGTGGCCTATGAGGTGCTGGAACCGGTGCTGGACATTCACACCGCCCTGGACAACCCCGTTCTGGTCCATCCGGAGGAGGACTGGGTCTCCGCCCTGCCTGTGGGGGCGGACAACAAGCGCAACCTCTGCGCCCATGATGTGACGGAGGAGGGCGACGTGGAGGCCGTGATGGCCCGGTGCGACGTCACCTTCACCCGGACCTACCGGACAAAGCCCTGCCAGCAGGCCATGATGGAGACCTTCCGCACCTATACGGAGATGGACGCCTACGGCCGCCTCCATGTCATCAGCTCCACCCAGATCGTCTTCCACCTGCGGCGCATCATCGCCAATGCCCTGGATATCCCCCAGAGCAAGGTCCGGGTGGAAAAGCCCCGCATCGGCGGCGGCTTCGGCGCCAAGCAGACCAGCGTGGCGGAGATCTATCCCGCCTTCGTCACCTGGAAAACCGGCCGCCCCGCCCGGATGGTCTACTCCCGGAAGGAGTGCCAGACGGCGGGCTGCCCCCGCCACGAGATGGAGATGACGGTGCGCATCGGCGCCATGAAGGACGGCCGCATCCGGGCCATCGACCTCTACACCCTCTCCAACACCGGCGCCTACGGCGAGCACGGCCCCACCACCGTGGGCCTGTCCGGCCACAAGTCCATCCCCCTCTACACCGGGGGGCTGGAGGCCTTCCGCTTCGGCTACGACGTGGTCTACACCAACGTCCAGGCGGCGGGGGCCTACCGGGGCTACGGCGCCACCCAGGGCATCTTCGCCCTGGAGTCCGCCGTCAACGAGCTGGCCCAGATGCTGGATATGGACCCCGTGGCCCTGCGGGAGAAGAATATCGTCAAAGAGGGCATGACCATGCCGGCCTATTATAACGAGCGGGCCGACGCCTGCGCCCTGGACCGCTGCCTTGCCCGCTGCAAGGAGCTCTTCGGCTGGGCGGAGAAGTATCCCGTCCGGGACATGGGGAACGGCAAGGTCCGCGCCGCCGGCGTGGCCATGGCCATGCAGGGGTCCTGCATCTCCGCCCTGGATGTGGGCTCCGCCACCGTGCGCCTCCAGGAGGACGGCACCTACGCCCTGTCCATCGGCGCGGCGGATATGGGCACCGGCTGCGACACCATCCTGGCCCAGATCGCCTGCGAGTGCCTGGGCTGCGGGATGGAGGAGGTTACCGTCTTTGGGGCGGATACCGACGCCTCCCCCTATGATTCCGGCTCCTACGCCTCCTCCACCACCTATATCACCGGAAAGGCAGTGGAGCGGGCCTGCGCCGAGCTGAAGGAAAAGCTCCGGGCCATCGGCGCGGAGCTGCTGGGCTGCGCCGTGGAGGAGACGGAGTTCTTCCCCGGCGGCGTCCGCGGCGCCGGAGGGGAGGTCAGCCTGGCGAAGATCGCCAACAAGTCCACCATTTTCAACAATGTGGCCGCCCAGGCCACCGTTTCCCACTCCTCTCCCGTCTCTCCGCCGCCCTACATGGTGGGCATGGTGGAGATCGAGCTGGATAAGGAGACCGGCAGCGTGGAGATCCTGGACTACAAGGCCGTGGTGGACTGCGGCACCCCCATCAACCCCAACCTGGCCCGGGTCCAGGCGGAGGGCGGCATCGTCCAGGGCATCGGCATGGCCCTGAGCGAAAACGTGACCTACGACAGCCGGGGACGCATCGCGGAGAACAGCTTCCTCCAGTACAAGATCCCCACCCGCCTGGATATGGGCCGCCTTCAGGTGGAATTTGAGTCCAGCTACGAGCCCACCGGCCCCTTCGGGGCAAAATCCATCGGCGAGATCGTCATCAACACCCCCTCTCCCGCCCTGGCCCACGCCATCCAGCGGGCAACGGGGGTCTGGCACCGGACACTGCCCATCACGCCGGAGAAGATCCTGATGGGGAAGGATACCCCCTGACGGACGGTTCCCGGCGGGGCCGCCTGTATACTGAAAGGAGCAGATTTCTATGGAACTGACAATGAAGGAACTTCTGGACCTCTCCCATACCATGGCAGGGGCGTATCTGGAGGGCTTCACCTACCCCTGGGAGGCCCTGGAGGGCATCAAGGAGATGATCCTGGCTTTAGGGGAGAGCCTTCCCGCCGGGGAATATGACCAGGTGGCCCCCCAGGTCTGGGTGCATAAGACGGCCACCGTGGCCCCCACCGCCTATCTGGGCGCCCCCTGCATCATCGGCGCGGAGACGGAGGTGCGGCACTGCGCCTTCATCCGGGGCAGCGCCCTGGTTGGCAAAAAGTGCGTGGTGGGCAACAGCGTGGAGCTGAAAAACGTCATCCTCTTCGATAACGTCCAGACCCCCCATTACAACTACGTGGGAGACTCCATCCTGGGCTACAAGAGCCACATGGGGGCCGGCTCCATCACCTCCAACGTGAAGTCCGACAAGACCCTGGTCACCGTGAAAAACGGAGAAGAACGCCTGGAGACCGGGCGGAAGAAGTTCGGCGCCATCCTGGGCGACGGCGTGGAGGTGGGCTGCAACAGCGTCCTCAACCCCGGCACTGTCCTGGGACGGGGGGCCAGCGTCTATCCCACCTCCTGCGTCCGGGGCTGCGTCCCCGCCGGGCATATCTACAAGGACAAGGACCATATCGTGCTTCGCAAATAAAGAAGAGACTGTCAAAAAACGCGGAGAGCCAACCATCAGGGTTGCCTTTCCTGCGGAAAAATTTGCACAGCTTGGCGAAAAGACTTTTTTGGCCAGCTGACAGGCGCGTCCGGCGGGACGCGCCTGTTTTTTTCCCGCCGGGGTGATTCTTTATTGACGGCAAAGCGCAAAACGCGCTATAATATACTGATTTATTATGTGACGACATCCAAAGATGGAGGAAAGACAATGTGGATCGCTGAAAAATGGCAGGACTACGAGCTGCTGGACTGCGGCGGCGGTGAAAAGCTGGAGCGCTGGGACAAGCAGTTCCTGGTGCGGCCCGACCCCCAGGCCATCTGGGAGACTCCCCATAAGAACCCCGGGTGGAAGCGGGCCAACGCCCGGTATCTCCGCTCCCAGACAGGCGGCGGCCACTGGGAGAAAAAGGCCCTGCCGGAGAGCTGGAAGGTGCGATACAGGGAGCTGACCTTCCAGGTCAAGCCCATGAACTTCAAGCACACCGGCCTTTTCCCCGAGCAGGCGGTGAACTGGGATTTCGCCATGGAGAAGATCAGGAACGCCGGCCGCCCCATCCGGGTGCTGAACCTCTTCGCTTATACCGGCGGCGCCACTGTGGCCTGCGCCAAGGCCGGCGCCTCCGTGTGCCATGTGGACGCCGCCAAGGGCATGGTGGCCTGGGCCAAGGAGAATGCAAGGCTCTCCGGGCTGGAGGAGGCCCCCATCCGCTGGATCGTGGACGACTGCGCCAAGTTCGTGGAGCGGGAGATCCGCCGGGGCAAGACCTATGACGCCATCATCATGGACCCCCCCAGCTATGGCCGGGGCCCCGGCGGCGAGGTGTGGAAGCTGGAGGAGAACCTGTTCCCCTTCGTGAAGCTCTGCGCCCAGGTCCTTTCCGACAAGCCCCTTTTCGTAATCATCAACTCCTACACCACCGGCCTTGCCCCCTCCGTGCTGGGCTACATCCTGCACATGCTGGTGGCGGAGAAGTACGGCGGCAAGTGCACCTGGGACGAGCTGGGCCTGCCCGTCACCGAGACCGGCATGGCCCTGCCCTGCGGCGCCACCGGCCGCTGGTTCAGCGAGTGATATGACGCGGACGGCTGCCTATTTATTCGCCAAGCTGTGGGGTGCGGCCGCGGCCCTGGCGGCCTTCCTGTGCCTGCGCCCCTGGCGGAGGCGGCGGCTGAGGGCCGCGGGGCAGATCAGCCCGCCTGGCCGGGAGCTGGCCCTGTTCTGGATGTACTGCGGGGGCATGGCGGTTTTGACTCTGCTGCCCCGGTGGGTGGTGTGGACCTTTCAGGACTGTTTCCACGGGTACGGGTGGAACGCTGCCGGATATCCCTTTTTTGCACTGGGGGCGGTGAATCTCGTCCCCTTCGCCACCTTCGGCGACCCCTATATCCTTCTGGGCAACCTTGTGATGTTCCTGCCCTTCGGTTTTTTTCCCGCCCTTTTGTTCCGGAACTTCGGATGGCGGCGGGCCCTGGCGGCGGGCTTTTGCGTCACCGCCTTCATTGAAACCAGCCAGCTCTTCGTGGGCCGGGCCTTTGATATCGACGACCTGATGCTCAATACCCTGGGCGCCTTCTGCGGCTTTTTGCTGCAGCGGGCGCTGGGCCGCGGCCTCTGTTGCGCCCCGGCCGGAAAGTGAGAACCTATGCAGACCATGATCGAAACGAAAGACCTCACCTTCGCCTACCCGGCGGAGGAGGGGAAGGAAAATCCCCCGGCCCTGCGGGGGGTGGATCTCGCCATTGAAAAGGGCAGCTTCACCGTGGTGCTGGGCCATAACGGCTCCGGCAAGTCCACCCTGGCCAAGTCCTTCAACGCCGTGGTGCTGCCCTCCGGCGGCCATGTGTACGTGGAGGGCATGAACACCGCCGACGAATCGCTCCTGCTGGCCATCCGCCAGCGGGTGGGCATGGTGTTCCAGAACCCCGACAACCAGATCGTGGCCAACGTGGTGGAGGAGGATGTGGCCTTCGCGCCGGAGAACCTGGGGGTCCCCAGCGGGGAGATCCGCCGCCGGGTGGATGACGCCCTGGCGGCCGTGGGGATGTCGGACTTCGTCACCCACGCCCCCCACCTCCTCTCCGGCGGCCAGAAGCAGCGCATCGCCATCGCCGGCGTCATCGCCATGGAGCCGGCGTGCATCGTCCTGGACGAGGCCACCGCCATGCTGGACCCCGTGGGACGGCGGGAGGTGCTGGACACCATCCACCGCCTGAACCGGGAAAAGGGCATCACCGTGGTGCTCATCACCCACCACATGAACGAGGCGGAAACGGCGGACCGGGTCATCGTCATGGACGACGGCAAGGTGGTGCTGGACGGCACCCCCGCCCAGGTGTTCCCCCAGGTGGAGACACTCCGCTCCATGGGCCTCACCACCCTGGACACCGTGGACCTGCTGGACCGGCTCCGCTTCCGGGGCTGGGAGGTGCCCCTGGACGCCCTGGGCGTGGAGGAGTGCGCCGACGCCATCATGAAGGCTTTAAACTGACGGAAGGGACGAAACGACATTGGAACCTATCCTGCAAATCAATCATCTCACCCACACCTATGGGGAGGGAACGCCCTTCCAGCGCAGCGCGGTGGAGGACGTGAGCTTCCAGGTCATGGAAGGGGAGTTCCTGGGCATCATCGGCCACACCGGCTCCGGCAAATCTACCCTGATCCAGCATCTCAACGGCCTGTTGAAGCCCACCTCCGGGGAGATCCTGCTCCACGGCAAAAACATTTGGGCGGAGCCGAAAAAGATCCGGGACGTGCGCTTCAAGGTGGGGCTGGTGTTCCAGTATCCGGAATACCAGCTCTTTGAGGAGACCGTCTACAAGGACATCGCCTTCGGCCCCACCAACCAGGGCCGCACCGGGGCGGAGCTGGACCGGTGCGTCCGGGAGGCCGCCCGTCTGGTGGGCCTGAGGGACGAGCAATTGGACAAGTCCCCCTTTGAGCTCTCCGGCGGCCAGAAGCGCCGGGTGGCCCTGGCCGGCGTCCTTGCCATGGATCCGGAGGTGCTGGTGCTGGATGAGCCCACCGCGGGCCTGGACCCGGCGGGCCGGGAAAACCTGATGGCCAACATCCGGGACTATCACCGCAATCATAAACGCACCATCATCCTGGTGAGCCACAGCATGGACGAGATCGCCCGGAACGCCCAGCGCATCCTGGTCCTCAAGGGGTCCCATGTGCTGATGACCGGCACGCCCGGGGAGGTCTTTGCCCGGGCGGAGGAGCTGATCTCCGCCGGACTGGACGTGCCCCAGGTGACCCGCATCGCCATGGCCCTGCGCCGCCGGGGCATCCCCATCCACCCCGCCGTCTACACGGCGGAGGAGCTGGAAGGGGAGCTGGTGCGGCTGAAGGAAGGAGGCGGCGTATGCTGAAGGACATCACCCTGGGCCAATATTTCCCGGGAAATACCGTGGCCCACCGCCTGGACCCCCGGACGAAGATCCTGCTGGTGGTGCTCTATATCACGGCGCTGTTCTGCGCGAAGAACGTGGCCTCCTACGGCTTGATGGCCCTGGTGCTGGCGGTGTGCACCCGCATTTCCCGGGTGCGGCTGAAGGCCATGGTGCGGGGGCTGAAGCCCGTTGTCTTCATCATCGTCTTCACCGCCGTTTTGAACCTCTTCTTCACCCCCGGCCAGCGGGAGCTGTTTGCCCTGGGCCCCCTCCACATTACGGATACGGGCCTGAGCAACGCCGTCTTTATGGTGCTGCGGATTCTGCTGCTCATCATGGGCACCTTCCTCCTGACCTACACCACCAGCCCCATCAGCCTGACCGACGGCCTGGAACGGCTATTGAACGGCCTCAAGCGCTTCCATGTGCCCGTCCATGAGCTGTCCATGATGATGGCCATCGCCCTGCGGTTCATCCCCACCCTCATCGAGGAGACGGACAAGATCATGTCCGCCCAGAAGGCCCGGGGGGCGGATTTTGAAAGCGGCGGCATCCTGCAGAAGGCCAAGGCCATGATCCCCATCCTGGTGCCGCTGTTCATCAGCGCCTTCCGCCGGGCGGACGAGCTGGCCACCGCCATGGAGTGCCGCTGCTACCACGGCGGCGAGGGGAGGACGAAGCTCCATGTGCTGTGCTATGCCCCCCGGGACTATACCGCCCTTGCCTGCGGCGCCCTGGTCCTGGCGGCGGTGCTGGTGCTGCGGCATTTCGGGCTATAATGCCTGTTTCCTTTACAAGATAAGCCGTATAACAGCTTGCCCGCTTTTCAAGAGGGCGGAGCACCGATCCGTCCCATCCTGCCTGACGCGTGAAAGGAGAACGCCGTGAAAGAGAACGGAAAAATGACCGCTGTTATCCTGTGTCTTGTGTGCGCCGTGCTGGCGGCGGGGCTTTTCTGGCAGTATGGACGGTTGAGCCGCCTGAAAGAGGAAATGGCGGCTCTGGAAACCCAAACGGAACGATATCGGGGCGAGGCGCTGATACTGGAACATGAACTGAACAAGGCATTGGAACGCATCGAAGTGCTGGAGGATGTGGAGCAGGTGCGAGCACCCTTGGTGACCTCCTACCGCCTGCGCATCCAGGAGATCGACACCGCCCGCCACACCGCCACGCTGGGCCTGGAGGCGGAGCTGAATGTGGTGAACCTGGACGCGGAAGCGGAGCTGGTGGTCTGGCAGACGGGGGCATCGTCCCGCGTTCTGCTGACGCAAAGCGAGGAGGGCCGCTATGAGGGCGCCGTGACCCTTTCCATGGAAGCGCCGGAACAGGGCGCACTCTTCCAGGTCAGCGTTACCGACGGTGGCTACAAACGCTCGGAGGAGATTTGTTCTCTTGCGAGCCTGACGGAATTGCTGGACGTGCAGCTGCAGGCAAGCGCCGGCGAGGCGGAGTACCGTGGCGGCGCACTGTACTTTACAGGCTGGCAGGTGAAGGCGGAAAACGCCGCCGAGGGAAGCGAGACCATGCGCATCTACCGCAACGGCGAGATGCTGCAGGAGTTCCCCGTCACGGCCATCATGGATTTCAACCAGGCCTGCGATGTGGGGGACACCGTGGAGCTGCGCTATGCCGCCGCGGACCGCTGGGGACTGCGGTACGAATTCCCCCTCAAGTGGTGGGAGGTCACGGAAACGGGCGCGGTGCTCCACTGGCCCGTGACGGCGGGCCACGCCCTGCTCTGGGAGAAATGACCGCCGTCCCATCCTGACCTGAAGGGCCGCCCCGCTGCAAAAGGAGCAAATATACGCAATACCGCACTGAAACTCATGTATAACGGCGCGGCCTGCCACGGCTGGCAGGCCGCAGCGTAAAGAAAATATGCCGGCGGCATATTTTCAGCGGAGACTCCGTCGGCTGTGCCGGCGGAGGGGAACCAAAGCAGAAGAAAAAATGATCGGACCGTGGGAGGCGGGTATGAGAAATATAGCACTGAAGTTAATGTATAACGGCACCGCCTACCACGGCTGGCAGGTCCAGAAAAACGCCGTCACCGTCTGCGAGACCCTGGAAAGGGCCATCGGGAAGATCACCGGGGAGAAGGTGCACCTCACCGGCTGCGGCCGCACCGATGCCGGCGTCCACGCCGAGCATTACATCGCCAATTTCCGCACCGAATCCCGCATCCCCATCGACCGGCTGCCCTTCGCCATCAACACCCACACCCCGGAGGACATCGCCGTGAAGGAGGCCTTCGAGGTGGCGGAGGATTTCAACGCCATCGGCTCCTGCATCAAAAAGGAATACACCTACCGCATCTACAATTCCCGCTTCAAGAATCCGTTTTATGTAAATCGCGCCTATTTTTATCCCAAGCACCTGGACGAGGCGTTTTTGAACCGGGCGGCGCATATGTTTGTAGGGACCCACGACTTCCGCGCCGTGCGCAGCGTGGGCACCGAGACCCGCTCCACCGTCCGCACCATCTACTGGTGCGACGTGGAGCGCAGCGGCGACCTTCTGGAGCTGAAGGTCTGCGCCAATGGTTTTTTGTATAATATGGTCCGTGCCATCACCGGCACGGTTCTCTACGCGGCGGAGGGGAAATTCGCCCCGGAGGACATCCCCGCCATCCTGGAATCCGGGGACCGCACCGCCGCCGGCCCCACGGTCCCTCCCGGCGGACTGTACCTGACACGACTTTGGTATGAGGATGAACGGCTCAATGAAAGATAAGGAAATGGAGATCCGCAAGGATGGGAGGCATCCCCTCCGGGGGGTCCTGCTCTTTTTGCTGACCCTGGCGGCGGTTTTGGCGGTGGTGGTCTTCGCCGCCTACCGGGACGGCACCGGCTTTGACGTGCTGCGCCGCTATTTCAGCTACGGCACCCAGGACAGCGCCGGCGGCTCCGCCGTCTACAACTATGACGCCGCCTCCTCCAACCGCTTCGCGGTGCTGGGGGAGAAGCTGGTGGTGCTGTCGGATACCTCCCTGTCCCTGCTGGACGCACAGGGGGGCCAGGTCTGGTCCCGGAACGTGAAGATGGGCGCCCCTGCCCTCCACTGCGGCGGCGGACGGGCGGTGGCCTACGACGTGGGCGGCACGGAGCTTTATGTGATTGATGAGAAGGGAAACCTCCTCACCATTGAGGACAGCAAGGGGGAGCCCCCCCTGATCTCCGCCACGCTGAACGAAGCGGGCTGGCTTGCGGTGACTTCGGACCTGGGCAACTGTAAGGGCTGTGTCAGCGTTTACAACAAGGAGCTGGAGCCGGTGTTCCTCTTCAAGTCCTCCCGCCGCTTTGTCACCGACGCCTATGTCAGCGACGACTGCACCCGCCTGGCGGCGGTGACGCTGGGCCAGGAGGAGAGCGTGTTCGTCAGCAACATCGTCCTCTATGACCTGACGAAGGAAGACCCCGTGGCGGACTATGATATTGCCGACGGCCTTGTGGCCGCCATCGGCCAGGACGGCGACACCCTGGTGACGCTCTGCGACACCCGGCTGACCCTGGCCGGGCTTGACGGCAGGGTGCGGGCCGAATACCCCTTCGGCGGGGCCTGCCTCCGGGAGTACGCCCTGGAGGGCGACGGCTTCACCGCCCTGCTGCTGAACCGCTATTCCTCCGGCAGCGTGGGCCGCCTGGTGACGGTGGGCGCCGACGGCCGGGAGCTGGGCTCCCTGGACGTGAACGAGGAGATTCTGAACATCTCCGCCTCCGGGCGGTATCTGGCGGTGCTCTACGCCACCCGCCTGGTCATCTACAACGCCGACCTGCAGGCCTATGCCTCCCTCAGCGGCACGGACTATGCCCGCCAGGTGCTGGTGCGCTCCGACGGGTCGGCTCTTCTGGTCAGCTCCGAATCCGCGAAGCTGTTTTTACCCTGAGAGATCCGGGAAAAACTGAGGATCCCTGCCTGAAAAGGCAAAAGTTATCCGTGAAATTCATAAAACGTTTACAGGAAGAAAGGTAGGCTTTCATGACGACACCTGTTATAATGGATATTGCCGCAGCGGCGGTACTGCTTGTTTTTGTGGTGCTTGGCGCCCGGGAGGGGCTTTTCCGCTCCCTGGCGGGCCTGGTGATCATCGTAATGGCCCTGGTGGGGGCCGCCATGATCTCCGCCACCTTCGCCACTCCCTTGGCAAAGCTGGTCACTCCGCTGGTGGAAGAGCGCATCACCCAGCGGGTGGATGAGGCCATCACGGCCCACTCCCCGTCCCCGGATACGCCCGGGGAGGTGGACGAGCTGCTGGACATCCTGGGCCTGGACCAGGACGTGCGGGAGAGCATCGGCCGCCGGGCGGAGGAGCGCGTCCGTACCACCGGCGCCGGCGTGGTTTCCGCCGTGGTGGAAAGCCTGGCCCGCTCCGTCATTTACGGCATTTTGTACATCGTCTCCTTCCTGGCCCTCCTGCTGGTGCTGCATGTCCTGGCCAGGGCCATGGACCTTGTGACAAAGCTCCCCGGCATCCACTCCCTCAACGCCATGGGAGGCGGAGCGCTGGGACTGGTGAAAGGCGCTCTGGTGCTGTTTCTGGCCATCTGGGTGCTGCGGCGGCTGGGCGTTTCCTTCGAGACGGAGGCGGTGGCCCAGACCCGGATTCTGGAACTGTTTGCGTCGCATACGCCTTTGAGTATGCTCTCGCTTTTCCAATAACTTTGGAGGTATATCATGCAGCCTACCCTTTGTTCAAAATGTAAGAAAAATGTAGCCGTGGTGTTCATCTCCCGGATGGACGGCGGCCAGATGAAAAACGAAGGCCTGTGCCTCAAGTGCGCCCGGGAGCTGGGGCTCCCCCAGGTGGACGAGATGATGAAGCGCATGGGCATTTCCGACGAGGACCTGGATACCCTCAACTCCGAGATGCTCCAGGCCATGAACGGCGTGGAAAACGTGGAGGACCTCCCCAGCGGCGATGACGACGGGGAGATGGACGAGGAGGGAAAGACCGCCACCTTCCCCTTTTTGAACCGCCTCTTCAGCGGCGGGGACGCCCCGGCGAAAAACGAGGAGTCCCGTGACCGCCGGGAAAAGGAGTCCCCCAAGGCCCCCCGGCGCAAATACCTGGAAAACTACTGCATCTCCCTGACCCAGAAGGCCAAGGAGGGGAAGCTGGACCCCGTCATCGGCCGGGAGGAGGAGATCGAGCGGGTGGTGCAGATCCTCAACCGCCGCCAGAAGAACAACCCCTGCCTCATCGGCGAGCCCGGCGTGGGCAAGACCGCCATCGCCGAGGGCCTTGCCCAGCGCATCGTCAGCGGGGACGTGCCCTTCAAGCTGCGGGAGAAGGAGGTCTACCTGCTGGACCTCACCGCCCTGGTGGCCGGCACCCAGTTCCGGGGCCAGTTTGAAAGCCGCATGAAGGGCCTGATCGACGAGGTGAAAAAGGTGGGCAACATCATCCTCATGATCGACGAGGTCCACAACATCGTGGGCGCCGGCGACGCCGAGGGCAGCATGAACGCCGCCAACATCCTCAAGCCCGCCCTCTCCCGGGGAGAGATCCAGGTCATCGGCGCCACCACCTTTACCGAGTACCGCAAGTCCATCGAAAAGGACACCGCCCTGGAGCGCCGCTTCCAGCCCGTCACGGTGAACGAGCCCTCCATCGAGGACTCCGTGAAGATCCTCCGGGGCCTGGCCCCCAGCTATGAGGCCTATCACGGGGTGAAGATCTCCGAGGGCATCCTCCGCCAGGCGGTGGTCCTCTCCGAGCGCTATATCACGGACCGCTTCCTCCCGGATAAGGCCATCGACCTCATCGACGAGGCCTGCTCCGACCTGAACCTGAAGGACGGCGACATCTCCCGCCGGATGCAGATCCAACGGGAGCTGGAGGACTATGAAAAGGAGCGGACCATGCTCCAGGAAAAGGGGGAAAACTCCACCGAGGACTACGAGCGCCTGGCCTTCCTCCGCAGCCGGGAGCTGCAGCTCCACACGGAGCTGGACGCCCTGCTGGAAAAGGGAGACCCCCAGCTGACCATGGAGAACCTGGCCCACGTCATCGAGCTTTGGACCAAGATCCCCGCCGCCCGCATCCGGGAGCAGGAGTTCCAGCGGCTGTCCCGGCTGGAAAGCCGCCTGAAGAGCCACATCATCGGCCAGGACGAGGCCGTTTCCGCCGTGGCCGCCGCCGTGCGCCGCAACCGGGTTGGCATCTCCCCCAAGCATAAGCCGGTGAGCTTTATCTTCGTGGGCCCCACGGGCGTGGGCAAGACGGAGCTGGTGAAGCAGCTTGCCACGGACCTGTTCAACACCCCCGACGCCCTGATCCGCCTGGATATGTCGGAGTTTATGGAAAAGCACTCCGTCTCCCGCATCGTGGGCTCTCCCCCGGGGTATGTGGGCTATGACGAGGCGGGGCAGTTAACGGAAAAAATCCGCCGCAAGCCCTACGCCGTCATCCTCTTCGACGAGATCGAAAAGGCCCATCCCGACGTGCTGAATATCCTTCTGCAGATCTTGGACGACGGCGAGATCACCGACGCCCACGGCCGAAAGGTGAACTTTGAAAACACCATCATCGTCATGACCTCCAACGCGGGCTCCGCCACCAAGGAGGGCACCGTGGGCTTTGACCGCACCCAGGTGAAGCAGGACGCGGACAGGGCCATGAAGGCGCTGCAGCAGTTCCTGCGGCCGGAGTTCATCAACCGGGTGGACGCGGTCATCACCTTCAACCGCCTGACGGAGGAGCATTTCCGCTCCATCGCCCGTATCATGCTGGAGGAGCTGAAGGCCTCCCTGCAGGAAAAGGCCATTTCCTTCACCTATGACGACGCCCTGGTGGCGCTGCTGACGGAGAAGTCCTTCTCCCGGACCTACGGCGCCCGGAACCTGCGCCGCACCATCCAGACGGAGCTGGAGGACCCCATGGCCACCAGGATCATCGACAGCTACGAGACTCCCGTCACCCAGGTGCGGGCCACCGCGGAGAACGGGGAAGTGAAGCTCTATACGCTTTGAAGGGAGGGGGCCCATGAAGCTGTTTCGCAAGAACATCGACCCCCGCTGCGCCTACTGCCAGCGGGGCCAGCAGGTCAACGAGCGGGAGGTGGCCTGCGTGAAGCGGGGCATCGTACCCATGGAGGACCACTGCCGCGCCTTCCGGTATGACCCCCTCAAGCGGGTGCCCCCCAGGCCCGCCGCCCTTTCCACGGACCATTTACAGAAAGGGGATTTTTCCATTTGAATGAAAGCGGGGCTCCGGGCCCCGGGAGAGAAGGAGAAAAAACATGAAGATCGAAAAGGTATACTGCCTTTGCTACAGCGCCACCGGTACCACCGGAAAGGTGGTTTCCGCTGTGGCGGAGGCCATCGCCCAAAAGCTGAACGTCCCCATGGAGTCCATCCCCTTCACCCTTCCCGCCCAGCGGGAGGAGGCCCATGCCTTCTCCGACAGGGACCTGGTGGTGGTGGGCAGCCCCACCTACGCCGGCAGGATGCCCAACAAAATCATGCCGGATTACCGGGAGAAGCTCACCGGCGGCGGCGCCCTGGCGGTCAGCGTGGTGACCTTCGGCAACCGCTCCTTTGACAATTCCCTGGCGGAGCTGACGGCCCTCCTGGCGGAAAAGGGCTTCCGCCCCATCGCCGCCGGCGCCTTTGTCTGCC
The DNA here is from genome assembly GCA_016293265.1 of Oscillospiraceae bacterium. GTDB lineage: Bacteria > Bacillota > Clostridia > Oscillospirales > Oscillospiraceae > Oscillibacter. The sequence goes on from JAEDEN010000008.1 coordinate 34,801, forward strand.
GCCACGCCTTCACCGATGTGCTGGCGGGGGGCCGTCCCGGCTTTGACGACCTGCGCCAGGCCCGGGAGCTGGGCGAGCGGGCCGCGGAGAAGGTGCTCTCCGGAGACGAGGGCGCCGTGGAGGTCCCCGGCGACAGCGGGGCCCCCTACTACGTCCCCAAGGGCACTGACGGCCAGCCCGCCAAGTTCCTCAAGGCCAAGCCCCTGACGGACCTCTCCAAATGCTCCGGCTGCGGCGTGTGCGCCCGGGTTTGCCCCACCGGGGCCATCGACCCCGCAGACGTGTCCCTGGTCCCCGGCGTTTGCATCAAGTGCCAGGCCTGCGTCCGCAAGTGCACCCGCCATGCCAAGTATTTCGAAGACCCCGCCTTCCTCTCCCATGTGGCCATGCTGGAGCAGAATTTCCGGGAGGACAAGGAAAACGCCCTCTTCTGGTAACGCCCTGTACATAAAAAACGCCCCACGGATCATTTCCGTGGGGCGTTTTTGGGATCAGAAGAAAAACCGGAAGAGGAACAGCAGGAGGAACACAAGAAAGCCGATGAGGCCCTTGGCGTTGGAGAGGTCCGGGGTTTCCGCCTGCTTGCGCTTAGGGGCGGGAGGGCGCTGCTCCAGGGGTGTTGCCCGCCGCCGGCGGTTTTCCGTGTGGTATTCCTTGTGGAGGAAGGAGCCGGCGTGGCCCCGCTCGCTGATGCCCTCCTGACGGATCACCGGGGTGCTGCCGCTCTGGCGGGGGGGCAGGTTGAAAGCGCCGCACCGGGGGCAGAAGCCGTCCTCATCGTAGTCGTATCCCTTGCCGCACTCATAGCAGCGTACCTTCTGCATAAAACCGCCTCCTTTCGACTGAATCCATCATAGCACCCCCAAGGGGATTTGAAAAGGGGAATGTGGTCCGCCTTGACAAGAAAAATCCCCTGGGGTACACTCATGACATATGATTTTCGGCGCAAACTATGCCGGCGGAAGAAAGGAGCGGGGATACCATGGGCTGTGGAGCGAATTGCGGAGGCGGAGGCTGCTGCGGCGGCTGCGGAGGCTGCGGCCGGGAACTGTGGCTGACGGAGGGCGAGGTGGCCTTTCTGATGCGCTTTGCCCAGATCCCCTTCCTGCCGGTGGCCCGCCGGTGGGACAGCGAGACCCCCATCTATCTGGAGGAGGGGGATGCGTCCCTGTACAGCGGCCTGCTGCAGTCCCTGGCCCTCAAGGGCCTTATCACCATTGATTACCACATCCCCCTCTCCGGCTTTGATTACGCCGCCTATGAGGGTTACCCCTGCCGGGGCAGCATGGCCCTGACGGCGGAGGGCCAGCGGGCCGTGGAGCTGCTGGAGATCCAGGGGGCGGAGGAATAAAATGGAAGAGCAGTTTGCAAGAACGGAGCTGCTGCTGGGCCGGGAGGCCATGGAGCGGCTGTTTCGCGCCCGGGTGGCGGTCTTCGGCCTGGGCGGCGTGGGGGGCTACGCGGTGGAGGCTCTGGCCCGCAGCGGCGTGGGCACCCTGGACCTCATTGACGACGACACCGTGAACCTTACCAACCTGAACCGCCAGATCATCGCCACCCATGAGACCCTGGGCCGGCACAAGGTGGATGCTGCCCGGGAGCGGGTCCTTTCCATCAACCCCGGGGCGGTGGTCCACACCTACAAGACCTTTTTCCTGCCGGAAACGGCGGGGCAGTTCGACTTCACCCAATTCGACTATGTGGTGGACGCCATCGACACCGTCACCGGCAAGCTGATGCTGGTGGAGGCGGCCCAAAGGGCGGGGACGCCCGTCATCAGCTGCATGGGGGCGGGGAACAAGCTGGACCCCACCGCCTTTGAGGTGGCGGACCTCTCCAGGACCTCCGTCTGTCCCCTGGCCCGGGTCATGCGCAAGGAGCTGGGAAAGCGGGGCATCCGGCACCTGAAGGTGGTCTACTCCAAAGAGCAGGCCATGACCCCCGCGCCGGCGGCGGAGGAGCCGGGCAGCGCCCATCCCAAGCGCCAGACCCCCGGTTCCAACGCCTTTGTCCCCGCCGTGGCGGGGCTGATCCTGGCGGGGGAAGTGGTAAAGGATATCGCCGGCCGGAACGGCACATAAAAAGGAGGAAGACCTATGTCTCATATTTATACCTCCGCCCAGCAGCTCATCGGCAACACCCCGCTGCTGCGCCTGGGGCGGATCGAGGAGAAGGAGGGCCTGAAGGCCGTGCTTCTTGCCAAGCTGGAGTGCTGCAGCATCGCCGGCAGCGCCAAGGACCGGGTGGGCCTTGCCATGATCGAGGATGCGGAGCGGCGGGGGCTGCTGAAGCCCGGCTCCGTCATCATCGAGCCCACCTCCGGCAACACCGGCATCGGCCTTGCCTGCGTGGCGGCGGTGCGGGGCTACCGGACGGTCATCGTCATGCCGGACACCATGAGCGTGGAGCGGCGGCTGGTGATGGAGGCTTATGGCGCGGAGGTGGTTTTGAGCGACGGGAGCCTGGGCATGGCCGGAGCCATCGCCAAGGCGGAGGAGCTGGCGGAAAAGACCCCCGGCAGCTTCATCCCCGGCCAGTTCGTCAACCCCGCCAACGCCGCCGCCCATTACGCCACCACCGGCCCTGAGATTTGGCGGGACACCGGCGGAAGGGTGGATTTCTTTGTGGCGGGAGTGGGCACCGGCGGCACCATCACCGGCGCCGGCGAGTACTTAAAGGCCCAGGACCCTGCCATCCGCGTGGTGGCGGTGGAGCCGGAGGGCTCTGCCATCCTCAGCGGCGGGAAGGCGGGGAAGCACGGCCTCCAGGGCATCGGCGCGGGCTTCATCCCGGAGGTGCTGCATACGGACGTGTATGACGAGGTCATCCCCGTCAGCGACCGGGACGCCTACGCCGCCGGGCGGATGATGGGCAGGACGGAGGGAGTTCTGGTGGGCATCTCCTCCGGCGCGGCCCTCCACGCCGCCATCCGGCTGGCCCGGCGGGAGGAGAATGCGGGCAAGACCATCGTGGTCCTCCTGCCCGACACAGGAGAGCGCTATCTCTCCACCCCCATGTTCGCGGAGAAGTGAGGCGGGGCTGTCCCTTGGGAGGAAGCCTGCCGCTCCGGGGCCGTTTCTCCCGGATTGCGGCAAAGCGGCCTTGTTTTGCACCGCTGTGTGGGGATATCCTCATACTGGGGAGAACAAGATGAACCATACCTTCTCCCCCCTCCCCCCCGCGGGGGGAGGGGGCTGAGGGGGGAGGGGGTGCGGAGCAGGCAAGGGCCTGCGGAGCAGCCCCCCCGGCGGCCGCCGGGGGGAATGTGGCAGTCTCCCCCCGGGGGGGGGGTGCAAAAGGGAGCCGCCCGTGCTATCATGAAGAAAAAAGAAAGGGAGTTGAAAGGATGAAGATTGCTTCTTGCTGAACGGAAAGGCGCGCAGGGAAGGGGGAAAAGGCCCCCCGGCCGTTTGATGCGCCCGTTTTTGCAGGAAGCCGTGATCCATTTCAACCGGGTGCCCTATTTTGCTCCGGCTGCGGGAACGGGACGTTCCTGCGGCCATTTTTTATATCTCCGGAGGAAACACAAATGTCACAGATCAAGGTATCCAACCTTTCCTTTTGCTACGAGGGGAGCCTGACCCCCGTTTTTGAAAACGTCAGCTTTCAGATCGACACCGGCTGGAAGCTGGGCTTTACCGGCCGCAACGGCCGGGGCAAGACCACCTTTTTGAAGCTCCTGATGGGCCAATACCCCTATCAGGGCATCATCACCCACTCCACTGCCTTCACCTACTTCCCCTTCCCGGTATCCGGTCCGGAACTGACGGCCCGGGCCGTGGCGGAGGAGGCGGCGGGGGAGGGGGAGCCATGGCGGCTTTCCCGGGAGCTTTCCCTGCTGGAGGTGGAGGAGGACG
>JAEDEN010000068.1 GCA_016293265.1 Oscillospiraceae bacterium
TCCTCCTTTCCAAATCACAACCACTTCGTTGGGTTGTGATTTGGTTTTAGAAATACCCTTTTTGTGAGACCGCATGTTTATCCCTTTGGTACACCTTATCCCTTTTCCGCGGAGTCCGCCTTCCCTGCCGCCTGCGCCTCCCGGATCTTGCACAGCGTGTCCTCCCGCATTTTCTGCCGCAATCCCTTCAAATAGGGTGAAAAAGCCACCTTGTCCTCGGCGTAGGTCATGTTCAGCTCATACTCCCGGGGAAGCCAGGTTTCAATGGCCGACTCATTGTGCTGGATCACCGCCTCCAGGCCGTCAATGGCCTTGAAGATTTTCGCCTCCGGCGTTTCCCGGGCGGCCATTTCCCGGTAGAGCGCCCCCATCTCCCGGGCAAATTCCTCCGGCAGGGATGCCACCCATCCATCCAGCAGCGCTTTTTCCCGCTCTTCATCGGCCTTTGTTTTTTCAAAGGCCGGGATATCGCCGGTGAAGGCCTCCCCCAGGTCATGGATCAGGCACATTTTGATCACCCGATCCATATCGGCCTCCGGGAATTCGTCCTTAAGAAAGTAGGCCATCAGCGCCGCCCTCCAACAATGCTCGGCAACGCTTTCATGCCGCCCTCCGGAAGTATAACAGTGCCGTGTCGTATCCTTCAGCGCTTCCGCAACGTGCAGAGCGTCCAGCAGTCTCCTCGCTTCCATCCATGTGCATCCTCTTCTGGTCTTTTTTTCATTATAGCATCCGGCCCATGGCGGCACAAGGCACCGCAACGGGCCAAAGGGGGGCGCTTTTTTACTCCCTCTGATTTTCTGTATACTTTCCCCCAAATTTGTCCATACTTTCCTCAGATTCCAAACCGAGGGAGGATATTATGGAAAAGAAACTTTCATCCATTTTCAGCGGCACGGCCTTTTATGTAAGCCTGGCTGTGTGCCTTGTGGCGGTGGGCATCGGGGGATGGTTCCTGCTGTTCGGCCAGAAGGAGGAGAATCCCCCTGTCCCCATCCCCAATTACGAGACGGTGACGGACACCACCACTTCAGCGGTGGTGGAGGTGCCCACCATCCCCCAGGAGCCGGAGCCGGAGGCCGCTGCGCCCGCAGAGCCCGTTTCCATGCCGGAGGAAATCATTGAGGAAGTACCCGTTATCGCCCAGGCGCCCCGCCTGATCGTGGAACCGCTGCAAGGAGAGGTCCTGACGGCCTTCTCCGTGGATGAGCTGCTCTATGACCCCACCATGGAAGACTGGCGCATCCATGCGGGAGTGGACATCGCCGCCGGAGAAGGGGCCGAGGTAATGGCCGCGGCCAGCGGCACCGTTATGGCGGTGCGGGACGACGCCATGCTGGGCACCACCGTGGTCATCGGCCATGAGGGCGGCTATCAGTCCACCTATGCCAACCTGCAGGCAGATCCCCAGGTAGCGGCAGGGGACCACGTTTCCGCCGGGCAGATCATCGGCGCCGTGGGCACCACCGCCGCAGCGGAGTCCGCCCAGACCCCCCACCTCCACTTTGCCGTGACGAAGGACGGCGATGTGGTGGATCCCCAGGATTTTCTGAAGGGGTAAGACCCTTCCCATAACAAAAAGCCCCTGTTCACAGAACAGGAGCTTTTTTGCTTATTCGCCTTCCCCATCCCTTTCCTTGATCCTGGCGTCAGCAGAGCGCAGGGTGCGCCGCAGGAAGAAGGAGGACAGGAGCAGGGACATTCCCTCCGCGATGGGGAAGGCCAGCCACACCAGGGTCAGGATGCCGGTCTGGGCCAGGAGCCACGCCGCCGGCAGCAGCACCACGATCTGACGGCCCACAGAGATGAGCAGGCTGTGGATAGGGTTGCCGATGGCCTGGCAGACCGAGCCGGCGATGATGCAAAAGCCTGCCAGCACGAAGTGCACACCCACGATGCGCAGGGCGGGAACACCGATGGAGAGCATCTCCGCCGAGGGGGAGAAAAAGCCCAGGAGCGTTTCCGGCACCAGCTCAAACAGGGCCACACCCACCGCCATAATGGAGATGGCGGTGCAGATGGTGAGCTTCACCGTCTTTTTCACCCGGTCCATCCGGGCCGCGCCGTAGTTATAGGAAATGATGGGCACGCAGGCGTTGTTCAACCCGAAGACGGGCATGAAGATAAAGTTCTGGAGCTTGAAGTAGGCGCCGTACACCGCCGTAGCGGCCTCGGAAAAGCCCAAAAGGATCCTGTTCATGGTAAAGGTGGTGATGGAACCCACGGACATCATCAAAATGGAGGGCAGACCCACCCGGTAGATTTCCTTTGCCGTGCCGCCCTCCCAGCGGATGCTCCGAAGGCGGAGGTGGACGTCGTGGTTCAGCCTCAGGTTCATCACAATCCCAACCAGGGCGGCCACGATCTGGCCCGCCACCGTGGCGGCGGCGGCGCCGGCCACCTCCAACCGTGGGGCGCCGAAGAGGCCGAAAATCAGGATGGGATCCAAAACCATGTTGATCAGGGCGCCCAGCACCTGGGTGCACATGGACAGAAGCGTGCGGCCCGTGGCCTGGAGCATCCGTTCCATGGTAAACTGAAAGAAAATTCCGGCGGAAAGGCCCAGGCAGATGGCGGTATAATCGGCTCCGTAGGAGATGATGGCTTCATTTGAGGTCTGCAGGGCAAAGAAGGGCCGGGCGGCAAAGATGCCGATGAGGGCAAAGGCGATGGCGTTGCAGATGGCCAGGAAAATGCTGGTGTTGGCGGCGCGGTCGGCGGCCTCCTGCCTCTTTTCCCCCAGGGAGCGTGACAGCAGGGCATTCATGCCCACGCCGGTGCCGCCACCCACGGCGATCATCAGATTCTGGAGGGGCAGAGCCAGGGACACGGCGTTCAGGGCGTCCTGGCCCAGCTTTGCCACGAAAATGCTGTCCACCACGTTATAAAGGGCCTGGAAAAGCATGGAGGCCATCATGGGGACGGCCATGCCCGCAAGAAGCTTTCCCACCGGCAGCACACCCATTTTATTTTCCTTCGGGCTGGTGTGTTCCATAAAGTTGTTCCTTTCTCTCTTTTTGCAAGAGACGCATACAAAAAGGACGCAAAACGCGTCCTTTTTGATTACTTCTTCAGTTCGCCGGTGGCCAACTGGGTGAGGTAGGCGTTGAGGAAGCCGTCCAGGTCGCCGTCCATCACGTTATCGATCTGGCCGGTCTCAAAGCCGGTGCGGGTGTCCTTCACCATCTGGTAGGGCATGAACACATAGGAACGAATCTGGCTGCCCCACTCGATCTTCATCTGGACGCCCTTGATATCGGAGATCTTCTCGGCGTGCTGCTGGGCCTTCAGCTCAGCCAGCTTCGCCCGCAGCATCTTCATACAGTTGTCCTTGTTCTGGAACTGGCTGCGCTCCTGCTGGGAGGCCACCACGATACCGGTGGGCTTATGGGTCAGGCGGACGGCGGAGGAGGTTTTGTTGACGTGCTGGCCGCCGGCGCCGGAGGCGCGGTAGACCTGCATCTCGATATCCTCCTCGCGGATCTCGATGGTCTCGTCGTTTTCGATCTCGGGCATGACCTCCACTGCGGCAAAGGAGGTCTGGCGGCGGGCGTTGGCGTCAAAGGGAGAGACCCGCACCAGGCGGTGGACGCCGTTTTCGCTCTTGAGGAGGCCGTAGACATTCTCCCCCTCGATGGAGATGGCGGCGGACTTGATGCCGGCCTCGTCGCCGTCCTCATAGTCCAGGGTCTTCCAGGCAAAGCCGTGGCGCTCGGCCCAGCGGGTGTACATACGGAAGAGCATCTGGGCCCAGTCCTGGGCCTCGGTGCCGCCGGCGCCTGCGTGAAGCTGCAGGATGACGTTGTAGCTGTCGTACTCGCCGGACAGAAGGGTGGTCATACGGGTCTCCTCCACCTTTTCCTCCAGCACCGCGTATTCCGCCTTCAGCTCCTCCAGGATGTCGGCGTCATCCTCCTCCTGGCCCATCTCGCAAAGGGCGGTCAGGTCCTCCCAGGCGGAGATGAGCTTTTCGTGGCGGGCGACCTTGTTCTGGAGCTGCTTGAGGCGCACCTGAACCTTCTGTGAGCGCTGAAGGTCGTTCCAGAAGCCGTCCTGGGCGGTCTCATCCTCCAGGCGGGCAGCCTCCTGCCTGGCGCTTTCGATGTCCAGCGCGGCGGAGAGCTTGGTCAGCTCCGGCTCAATGTCCCGGAGCTTCTGCTTATAAACGTCGTATTCGATCAAAGCCATGGCGGTTTCTCCCATCACAGTGAATTTCATGAGCCATAATATTATATAGAGTATTGGCGGCTTTGTAAAGGAAAATATGGTTTTTTCACCGCTTTTCCGATACTTATTTGGCCAAACTCCCCCTGTGCTTCCACTTTCCGCTGCGGTAATACCAAATCGCCGCGCCGCAGCCCACCACCCAGCCGATGCCATAGCCCCAGTACATGGCCTGGGGGCCAAAGTGGTTAGCCAGGAAGTACATACAGGGCACCCGAACCAGAATGAGGGACGCCACCACGTTTACCATGGGGAACACGCTCTCTCCCGCCCCCCGCATGGCGGCGTTGAGGACAAAGAGGGCGGAAAACAGCGCGTAAGGCGGCATGACGCAGTTGAGATAGATGACGCTGGCTTCCACCACCGGCTCATCGGGGGTGAAGAAGGCGGAGAACACATCGCCCCACAGCAGCAAAACCACCGTGGTAATCAGCGTCCACACCACGGCGGCCGCCGTGGCCGCCCGGGTGCCCTGATTGGCGCGGTCCTCCAGGTTCGCCCCCATATTCTGCCCCACAAAGGCGGTGACGGCGCTGGAAATACTCTGGATCGGCAAAAAGGCCAAGGAGTCCAGCTTGTTGCCCACATTGAAGCCGGCGGCAAAGGCCTTGCCGTAGGTGTTGATCTTGGAAAGTGCGGTCATGGTGCCGATGGACACCAGGGACATCTGCAGTCCCGCCGGGAGGCCGATGCCGAATATTTTTTTGAACAGCTCCATATCCAGCTTCGCCTGAAGGGGATGGATGGCGATGTCGGGATAGTGGTGGTTGATATACCACAGCCCGTACAGCCAGGAGAAGGCTTGTGCCAGGATGGTGGCAAGGGCCACACCGAATACACCCCAGCGGAACGCCAGCACAAAGACAAAATCCAGCACGATGTTCATGACCGCGGCGATGGCCAGGAACAAAAGGGTTGTGCGGCTGTTGCCCAAGCCGTTGAGGATACCGGCGTTCAGGTTGTATCCGATGGTTCCCACAAGGCCTGCGGAAACCACGGTGAGATACATCCAGGTATCCTGATAGGCGGCCTGGTCCACCCGCAAAACCAGGAGGATGGGCCGCACCAGCACCACCGCCGCCAGCGTCACTGGCAGGATGAAGCGCAAAAAGGCGGCGTAGATGGTATCCACCGCCCCCCGGACCCCCTCCTTCTTTCCGGCGCCGTAATACTGGGCGATGACCACGGTGCCGCCGGTGGAAAGGCCGATGAACAGGGAGTTGAACAGCGTCATCACCGGGAAGCCGGTGCCCACGGCGGCCAAGGCCGCGTCAGAAACGTAGTTGCCCACCACCCAGCTATCCACCATATTGTAGAGCTGCTGGAAAAAGCTGCCCGCCAGCAGGGGCAGGGAAAAGGCAAGGATATGCCCGGCGGGAGAGCCCACCGTCATATTCCGGCCGGAAGAATCTTCTTTCATGTGTACACCTCGTAAAATACTCTTTCTTTTATCCTACCCGTTTTTTCTCCTTCCTGCAATATTGTTTTTTCCCCTTTCCCACGATACAATAGGGAAAACAAACATTACGGAGGAACTTCCCTATGCGTCTTATCTCTTGGAACGTCAACGGCCTGCGCTCCTGCCTGGGAAAGGGCTTTCTGGACTTCTGCGCCTTTGCCGACGCCGATATCATCTGCCTGCAGGAAACCAAAATGCGCCCAGAGCAGGCGGAATTCGACCTGGAGGGCTATCACCGCTTCTGGAACAGCGCCGACAAGGCGGGCTATTCCGGCACCGCCATCTTCACCCGGAAGGCCCCCCTGAAGGTGACCTACGACTTCGGCATCGACGAGCACCGCCACGAGGGCCGGGTCATTACGGCGGAATATAAGGACTTCTTCCTGGTGTGCTGCTACACCCCCAATTCCAAGGACCAGCTTGCCCGGCTGGATTACCGTATGGCCTGGGAGGATGACATCCGGGCGTACCTGATGGAGCTGGACGGGGTGAAACCCGTGGTCTACTGCGGCGATCTGAACGTGGCCCACCAGGAGATCGACATCAAAAACCCCAAGTCCAACCGCCGCAATCCCGGCTTTTCCGACGAAGAGCGGGAAAAGATGACGGTGCTGCTGGAAAGCGGCTTCGCCGACACCTTCCGCCGCCTCCACCCCGATGCCACCGGGGCCTACTCCTGGTGGAGCTACCGCTTCAACGCCCGGAAAAACAACGCCGGGTGGCGGATTGACTATTTTCTCGTTTCCGAACGCCTCATGCCCCGGGTGACAAAGGCCGACATCTGGAGCGAGGTCATGGGCAGCGACCACTGCCCGGTGGTGCTGGAGCTGAACTGAGTCCTCCCGCCGCTTTTTTGCTTCTACTCCCGCCCCCCCCTGCATACCCTCTTTCCAGGGGAGGGACGAACCATGATGAAAGATTTGAACACCATGCCCCAGGCGGCTCACCGCCTGGAGCTTTCCGGCCGGGAACACCTGCTCATCTCCGGCGTGGAGGATGTAGAGCGCTTTGACGACACCGGTATTGTTATGTCTACCTCCGCGGGGACGCTGGTGGTCACCGGGGAGGAGCTGCATATCGGCAAGCTCTCCCTGGAGGGCGGCGAGCTCCATGTGGACGGGCGCATTGATTCCATCAGCTATGAGGACCCCGCTGTGGGACGGGGCGGGTTCTTCAGCCGTCTTTTCGGCTGAGATGGGAACCGAGGCCTCCCGGCAGCTTGCGCTTTTCGCCCAGTCCATTTTGCTGGGCCTTGGCGCTGGTGTCGTCTACGATTCCCTGCGCCCCTTCCGACACCGCTTTCCCCGCTCCACCGCCCCGCTGGACATTCTGTATTCCCTGACCGTGGCCGCCGCTGGCTTTTTGTTTTTGCTGCGCCGGGCAGAGGGCGTGCTGCGGGGATTCTTGCTGGTGGGAGCCGCCGGTGGCGCGGTGCTGTATGCCTCCGCCTTCTCCCCCCTCCTTTCCCCCCTGTGGGATTTTTGGGCGGATACCCTGACGGAGGCGGTACGTCTTGCGGCGCTTCCCATCTTTCTTTTCGTACGTTGGGCAAAAAAAATGGCCCACCGCGGAAAAAATCTCTTTTATTTTGCGCGGAAATGCTATACAATAAAAAAAATCGGGTATCAGTACCAATTTTCCAAAGGAGGTGGCAGAGGTGGCAAAAAAAGAAAAAAAGCCCCGCATCGGCGCAGCACTGCTCATCGTGCTGCTTCTGGCGGCGGCAGGCTGGCAGCTGCACAGCCTGCAGGATCAGGTGGCAGCCGCCCAGGCGGAAAAAGCCCGCTATCAGACCGAGGTGGAAACGCTGCGCCAGGAAAATGACGCCCTGGCGGCGGACATCGCGGAAGGCGCCACCAATGAGAAGATGGAGGAGATCGCCCGGAAGGAGCTGGGCGTGGTGACGCCCGGGGAGTATGTGTTTTCCCACCGGGGAAACTGAACTTGTTTGAAGGATGCGCCCCAGCTTTTACGGGGCGCCTCTTCTTGTGTGTTTGAAACTATTGGAAGGAGAAACAAAATACTGTATGGAGCCTCAGATCGGGACTATTCTGGAAGGCAAGGTAACCACCATTACCAAGTTCGGCGCATTCGTTGCCCTGGAGGGCGGCAAGTCCGGCTTGGTACATATCTCGGAGATCTCAAACACCTTCGTGAACGATGTGAACGATTTCCTGCAGGCAGGACAGACCGTGAAGGTGCTGGTCCTGGCCAACGAGAACGGAAAGATCAACCTTTCCATCAAAAAAGCGCTGCCCCAGGAGGAGCGCCGCCCTCAGCGCTCTCCCCGCCCCGCCCAGCCTGTCCAGCGCAGCGCTTCCGCCCAGCCCAGGAGCCGCGCACCCCAGACCGTCGCCCCCTCCGGCGACCAGTCCTTTGAGGACAAGCTCAAGCAATTCCTCTCCTCCTCCGAGGGGAAGATGGCTGACCTGAACCGCAACATCGATGGGAAGCGGGGCAGCCGGAGAAGGAGATGACTCCCAGCCGGTTTGGCTTTTGAGGGTCAGGGATGTCTTCCGTCCGGATGGCATCTCATCCGCTTCCTCAGCTTGTCGAAAAAAACTTTTCGCCAAGCTGCACAAGTTTTTCTGAACTTTTGGGAGTTCAGAAAAACTTTGATCATGCACGAAAGACAACCCTGATGGTTTTCTTTCGTAACTTTCTTTCCTTCCGAAGATCCCGCTCCCTGCGGTTCTTCGAGAGGCTTGGGAAGCGGACGCCGTTGGCGTCCGCTTCCTTCTCATATATCTATCCATCATCCATCTTCAAAGAGGGGCGATCTCGTCTATCAGCCGCAGTTCCTCTTCCGTGAAGGCTGTATTTTGCAGCGCTTTTACATTGGCGGTAAGCTGCT
>JAEDEN010000069.1 GCA_016293265.1 Oscillospiraceae bacterium
GCCCTGAAGCCCAACCTGGTCCAGACCCTGGAGGGCACCCCCGCCTTCATCCACGGCGGCCCCTTCGCCAATATCGCCCACGGCTGCAACTCCGTCATGGCCACCCGCATGGCCCTGCGCCTGGGAGACTATGCCGTGACGGAGGCGGGCTTCGGCGCGGATCTGGGTGCCGAAAAGTTCCTGGATATCAAGTGCCGCCTGGCGGGCCTGACTCCCTCCGCCGTTGTGGTGGTAGCCACCGTCCGGGCGCTGAAAAACCACGGCGGTGTCCCCAAGGCGGAGCTGAACCAGGAAAATCTGGAAGCTCTGGAAAAGGGCCTTCCCAACCTCCTCCAGCACGTGGAGAACATCACTCAGGTCTACGGCCTGCCCTGCGTGGTGGCCATCAATGCCTTCCCCACCGACACCGCCGCGGAGCTGAAGCTGGTGGAGGATAAGTGCCGCGCTCTGGGCGTAAACGTGGCCCTCAGCGAGGTGTGGGCCAAGGGCGGCGAGGGCGGCAAGGCCCTGGCCCAGGAAGTCCTGCGCCTGTGCGAGCAGCCCAACCACTTCCGCTTTGCCTACGATGCGGAGGACTCCATTGAAAAGAAGCTCAACGATATCGCCGTGAAGGTCTATCATGCCGACGGCGTGGCCCTCACCCCCGGCGCCCGCAAGCAGCTCAAAGAGCTGGAGGCCCTTGGCTTTGGGAAACTCCCCATCTGCATGGCCAAGACCCAGTATTCCTTCTCCGATGACGCTGCCCTCCTGGGCGCGCCCAGGGGCTTTACCATCACCGTGCGGAACCTGAAGGTCTCCGCCGGCGCGGGCTTCCTGGTGGCTCTGACGGGTGACATCATGACCATGCCCGGCCTTCCCAAGGTTCCCGCCGCCGAGCGCATCGACGTGGACGAGGACGGCAGGATCACCGGCCTGTTCTAAGCTTTCTCAAAGATCTGCTGAAAAAGAGAGACTGCCCATGGGCAGTCTCTCTTTTTGCTACATTTTGTATAAACTTGCAGAAATATTGCGCCTTGGAATCGTTTTTCAGCCAACGATCTGCACCAGGATACTGCCGATGGTCAGCATCAGCGCCCCACAGGAGCGGGTGACGATCTGTGCGAAGGGCAGAAGCTCCATGCGGTGGGAGCTGCTGAGAACAGCCACGTTCCCGGACCCGCCCATATTGGTGGTGCACATCCCCGCCGCGATGGCGGATTCCAGGGGATAAAAGCCCACCAGCTTGCCCAGAACCGCCGCCGTCAGGGTGATGGAGCACACGATGACCACCACCGCCGCCAGATACAGCGGCGTCAACGTGGCAAGGATGGTCCTCAGGTCCAGGAGGGCAAAGCCGATGCCTGCAAGGCAGGCAAATGTCCAGCTCTTGATGGCAAACTGGCCCCAGGCCCGGGCGGCGTTTTCCATCTCCCCGGGCATGATCCCCGTGGCCTTCACAAGGACAACGCAGATGATCATCCAGGCATAGGTGGGAACGATGACTGCAAAGCGGTGGAGCAGCGCGCCCAACTGGTAAAAGCCGAAGGAGATGAGCATACCGGCCAGCAGCGCCGGGAAGGACTCCTCCACCGGCTCCGCCTTTCGGACCTCCTTCCCGTCGTTCACCAGCGTTCCGTTGCCGGTGAGATGGGGATGGGTGCGGCCCACGTTATTCAAAATGCCGCCCAGGATAATGGCCACCACGTTACCCAGGACGGTGGCAGGGGCCATCCGGGTCAGGACGTCCGCCGCCTCCACCCCCAGCGCCTGGGAAAAAATCTCCGACAGGGGCAGTGTGCCCGCGGTCATACCGCCGCTGGTCATGGGCACGCCAATATAGAGGATGCCATCCCAGAACCTCTGGCCCATCAGCACGCCGAAAAGCCCCGAAAGGGTGATGCCCACGGCGATGGAGCAGATGGCCACCGGCAAAATCCGCACCGTGGCCCGCAGGAGGAGATCACGGTCCACATTGAGGAGGCTGCCTGTGATGAGGGCGGCGATATAAAAGACCAGAAAGCCGCTGTCATTGATAAAATAATCCAACGTCTCCCGGGTCTGGGGAGGGACCAATCCCAGATAGGTGATGATGGCACCACCCAGAATGCACACCACAGACCCGCCCAGATACGTCTTTACCACCGGGATAATGTTTCCAAGGGCCGCCATGCCCTCTCCCAGCACCATCAGCACCAGCAGGGCCGGGACCATGCTCTTGGGAATACATCCGGCATACATACAACCCAAAGTCAGCGCCAGGGCGGCGAGATACAGCCCCAGGGGCAGTCCCGCCACGCGCTTTTCCCCCAGGCACCGGAAGAGCTTTGTTTTTTCCTGTTTTTTCTCCATATTTCCGCCTCCATGATTCTCTTAAGTTTACCACAACCGCAGCCGCCCATGCAACCGGAAGCGGAAAAAGTCCTTTTGCCATAAGTGCTGATGGTCTGAATCCCAATCAATTTCACCAACCGGCTTTGTCGCGGACAATTTCGCAATATCAACACAAAGGAAAAAGAGACTGCCGGGGCAGTCTCTTTTCTTTTACACCAGGCCCTGTACCAGGATCACCAGAATGAGGATGGGCAGGACGAATTGGAAATAGGGCTTGAAGGCCCTGGGCATCTTCATGCCCGAACCGGTGTTGGCCTCCTTCAAATACTGCTCAAAGCCCCAGCCCCACTTGCTGACGCAGAAGAGCAGGTACACCAGGGAGCCCAAAGGCAGCAGAAGGTTGCTGACGATGAAATCCTCACTGTCCAGCACATCCCGGCCGCCGATCAGATGCAGATCGCTCCAGACATTGTAGCCCAGGACGCAGGGCAGGCTGGCCAAAAGGATGAAGATGCAGTTGAAAATAACAGCCTTCCTGCGGTCCCAGCCGAAATTGTCGATGCAGCTTGCCAGAAGGTTTTCAAACACAGCGATGACCGTGGTAAAGCTGGCAAAGGTCATAAACAGGAAGAACAG
The DNA here is from genome assembly GCA_016293265.1 of Oscillospiraceae bacterium. Classification (GTDB taxonomy): domain Bacteria; phylum Bacillota; class Clostridia; order Oscillospirales; family Oscillospiraceae; genus Oscillibacter. The sequence goes on from JAEDEN010000069.1 coordinate 2,947, forward strand.
CGTTCCCCACAGGCGGCCGCCCGCCATATTCGCAAACACCTTGGGCAGGGTCATGAAAATCAGTGCAGGACCGGCATTGGGTTCCACGCCGAAGCTGAAGCAGGCGGGGAAGATAATCATGCCGGACATAAGGGCCACAAAGGTATCCAGGCAGCAGATGCGCACGGACTCGCCGGTGAGGGTGTGCTCCCGGGTCATATAGCTGCCGAAGATCTCCATGGCGGCGATGCCCAGGCTCAGGGTGAAGAAGGCCTGGTTCATGGCGGCAGTGACCACGTTGCCAAGGCCCGCCTCTGCGGCACGGCCAAAGTCCGGCAGCAGGTAGAACCGGATGCCCTCCGCCGCTCCGGGCAGCAGGCAGCTATGGACGGCAAGGACCACGATTAGCCCCAGCAGGCACAGCATCATCCACTTGGAGATGCGCTCCAGGCCCCCCTGGAGGCCAAAGCTGCATACAGCGAAGCCCAGCAGCACCACCAGAGCCATATATCCGCCCATCTCAGCGGGATTGGACAGCATCCCCCCAAATACGCCGTCCACGGCGTCCGCCGGGAGCGCGGAGAAGGTGCCGGCGGCAAATTTAAAGAAATAGCCCAGCATCCATCCGGCGACGGTGGTATAATACATCATTAAAAGGTAGCAGCCCAGGATGCAGAACCAGCCGTGGATGTGCCACTTACTGCCCTTGGGCTCCAGCTCCCGGTAGCCCAGGACGGCGCTTTTGCGGCTGGCGCGGCCCACAGCCAGCTCCATCGTCAAAACGGGCACGCCCATAATGACCAGAAACAGCAGGTAAAACAGCACGAACACGCCGCCGCCGTTGGCGCCGGCCACATAGGGAAACTTCCAGACGTTACCGATGCCGATGGCGCAGCCCGCGCTCACCAGCAAAAAGCCCAGTCTGGACCCGAAATTCTCGCGTTTCATAAAAATAGCCCTCCTAAAATGCGGTTGCTTCTTCATTATACAGATTTTCCGGCACTTTACAACCGCTTTTCCGGTTTTTATGCAAAAAGATGCCCTCCGTGAGGCCGGAGGGCATCTTTTCAGGTGATCTCAGTTGGTTTTATGGCTCAGAACATATTGAGCCCCATCTTGTCGGAAAGATATTCCAAAACCTTCAATCCGCCCACGCTGTTGCCCTTTACATCCAGGGCGGGACCGTAAACGCCGATGCCGCACTTACCGATGGGGGCGGAGATGATGCCGCCGCCCACGCCGCTCTTGGAGGGCATTCCCACGGTGGCGGCAAATTCGCCGGAGTAATCATACATCCCGCAGGTGACCATCAGGGAGCGGACCAGCTTCACCACCCGCAGCGGCACCAGCTCCCTGCCGGAACGGGGGTCTACGCCGTTGTTGGCCAGGACTGCGGCGAAATAGGACAGGTCCTTGCAGTTGGCACTGATGGAGCAGATGGAAAAGTACAAATCCAGGTGCTCTTCCACCTCGCCGTCGATGATGCCGTTGGATTTCATCAGGTTGATGATGGCCCGATTTTTATAGCCGGTGGCCTTTTCAGAGCGGAAAACGGAAAAGTCGATATCTACCTCGGGGTTTCCGGTCAGAAGGCGGGCAAAGTCCACGCAGGCCTGCTGTCGCTCCGCCAGGCAGGAGCCCCGGATGCAGCTTGCAACGGCGATGGCTCCGGCGTTGATCATGGGATTAAAGGGCTTGTTGTCGGTCAACTGGTCCAGGCGCACCATGGAGTTAAAGGCATCGCCGGTGGGCTCCATGCCCACCTTTGTGAATACATATTCAAAGCCGTTGTGCTCAATGGCCAGAATCAGGCTCATGACCTTGGCGATGCTCTGCATGGTGAAATAGGCATCGCATTCACCGGCGGTGATGATGCTGCCGTCCTCCAGGCTGCAAATGGCCACTCCCAGGCGGTTAGGGTCGATCTTGGCCAGCTCCGGGATATAGCCCGCGGGCTTGCCATAGCGGGTAAAGGGACGTCCATAACTGAGGGCCTCCTGTAAAAGAAGCTGCTGATTCATAATCTCTTCTCCTTTTTATTCACTTGCGCTTTTTTACTGACGGTCCAGGATGGCATCGGGGTCCAGCACGGGACTGAGCAGGTCATCCTGGGCGATCCACTCCTTCACATCCACCACGTCAAACTCCGTTTCCGTCCGGCGGATGACCACCTTTTCCAGCCCCGCGTTGATGACCATGCGGCGGCACATCAGGCAGGAGGTGGCGTCCGGTAGCAGCGCTCCGGTGCGGGCGTCCCTTCCCACCAGGTAAATGGTGCCGCCCACCATGTCACGGCGGCTGGCGGAAATGATGGCGTTGGCTTCTGCATGGACGGAGCGGCAAAGCTCATAGCGCTCTCCCCGGGGCACCCGCATGGCTTCCCGGGAGCAGTATCCCATATCCACGCAGTTGGCCCGGCCTCTGGGGGCACCGTTATAGCCGGTGGAGATGATCTCATCGTTCTTCACGATGATGGCCCCGTAGACCCGCCGCAGGCAGGTGGCCCTCTCCAAAACGGTTTCCGCGATATCCAGGTAATAGTTTTCCTTACTGATGCGTCCCATAGACTTCCCTCCGTCCGGTTTTTTTCATTTTATCATGTTTCGGCGGGATCTGACAAGAGAGGGGCCGTGGAAAAGAGAGGAAAAACGCAGGAAGGATGGGGCCGGGGGCGCATCTTCCGCTTCGCATTTCAGCCGCCGCTCAGTCATCCCTGCAAAATTTCTCAAATTGTTGAAGAATTCCCCCGGTTTGCACCGTAAAATAGGTGTCGGAGGCGGAAGGAGGTGGCCGGTATGACAAATCATGAATTTTCAGACCTGGTCACGCGGTACGAGCGCCTGGTGTACACCATCTGCTTTCAGTTGGTCCGGGATCCCGGCGCGGCGGAGGATCTGACCCAGGAGACCTTCCTCTCCGCCTACCTCCACCGGGAAAGCTGTCCCGCCGGGTATGAGCGGCAGTGGCTGGGGCGTATCGCATCCAACAAGGCCAAAGACCACCTTCAAAGTGCCTGGAACCGCCGCACCCAGCTTCCCGGAGACGAGGGGATGCCCCCCGGCCTCTCTCCCCCCGCGGAGGAAGTGGCCCTCAGCCGGGTGGGAGCCCGGGAGATCCGGGCCGCCATTGAAGGCCTGCCGGAGCCGTACGGCCCGGTATGCAGGCTCTGTCTTTTGGAGGAGCGCTCGGCGGAGGAAGCCGCCGCGGCCTTGAAGCGGCCGGTCAAAACCATTTACACACAGTTGAACCGGGGGAAGCGCATCCTGCGGGAGCGCATAGAAAGGAGGGAAGGACATGGAGCTGTTCCGCGCTGACGGACACCTGACGGAGGAAGCGCTGCGGGCGCTGGCGGAAAACAAACCCCTTGACGAGCTGCACCGCCTGGAGGCGGCGGAGCACTTGTCCTTTTGCGACCTCTGCCTCCAGCGCTATACGGACGCACTGGGGGAGGAAGTCCTCCTGGCCCCCGCCCAAAGCTGCCGGGAAACCATCTGGCGGCGCATCCGGGCCAGGGCAGTGCGCCTTTTTACCTCCCGGTACGCCACGGCGGCTGCCGCCGTGGCCCTGGCACTGGTGCTGGTATGGGGAGTGCCGCCCATAGAGCGCCTTCCCTCCCCGGAACGCACCTCCATCACGGAGCGGATGGAGCGCTGGCCGGAGCAATTGGGTGAATCTCTGAACAGCCTGCTGAAGGACTTTGGTGGTCTTTTCCACAGGCCGGACTTCTTGAATGAATATGGAGGAATCGGATCATGAAACGCAAACAAGGATTTTTTCTCTTTGTATCCACCTGCATCCCCGGCTGCGGCCAGATGTACCAGGGATACATGAAGCGCGGCCTCTCCCTGATGCTGGTCTTCTGGGGCATCACCGGCATCGCCGCGCTGGTCCATATGGACGCGCTTGTACTGCTGCTCATACCCGCCTGGCTCTACGCCTTTTTTGACAGCTACAACCTTCACGGCCAGAGCGACGAGCAGGCCGCCGCAAATCCCGACGCCTACCTCTTCGGCCTGTCCGACGTGGATTCCGTGAAAATGGCCTCCCTTTACCGCAAGCGCCACAGCCTCCTGGGCTGGGTTCTGGTGGCCCTGGGGCTGTGGATGCTCTATGACCGCTTCTCCAGGCGGCTGCTGGACGTCCTGGTCTGCTATTTTGATGTGGAGGACTGGCTCTACGGCCTTCTGCTCTATGACGTGCCCCGCCTGGTGCTGACCTTCGGCATCATCGCCCTGGGCCTGTGGTTCATCCGGGGGCCGAAGAAGCGCCCGGAGGAGGACATCCCCGCCTTCATTCCGCCGGCAGAGGAGGATTCCCATGGAGAAGCATGAAACCGCCCCGCGCCGGGTGGGGACCTTCACCCTGGGCGCCGTACTGGTGGTCTCCGGGCTTTGGATGATGGTGACCATGTTCTTCCCATCCTTTGACCTGGCCTGGGTCCTGAAGGGCTCTCCCATCATCCTGATAAGCCTTGGCATCGAGACCCTCCTTGCCGCCCGGGGCGGCGGAAAGGTCCGCTACGACTGGGTGGGGATGATCCTTTGCTTCATCCTGGTGTGCGCGGCGCTGTGCCTGTACGCCATCGCCTGCTGGATGGTGTGGAATCCCGCCTGGGAGTGGCGGTTCTAATCCTGCCCGCCCCTTTTGTACAATATATTGAATAAAACAATCTCTATTATGAGCAAAACGGACGGTCACAGACCGTCCGTTTCCTTTCACTTTGCCTGACGCATGGAGAGGCTGATCCGCTTTTTCTTCTCGTCCACCTCCAGCACAACGACCTTTACAACGTCGCCCACCTTCACAGCTTCGGAGGGGTGCTTGAGGAACTTATCCGCTACCTGGGAAATGTGGACCAGGCCGTCCTGATGGACGCCGATGTCCACAAATACGCCGAAGTCGATAACGTTGCGCACCGTGCCGGTGAGCACCATGCCCGGCTTCAGGTCTTTCATCTCCAGCACGTCGGTGCGGAGGATGGGCTTGGGCAGCTCATCCCGGATATCCCTGCCGGGCTTCATCAGCTCTGCAGCCACGTCCTTCAATGTGGGCACGCCCACACCGCAGGCCTCAGCGGCTTTTTCCTCGCCGAAGGCCGTCAGGCGCTTTTGCAGGTCTGTGAGGCGCCCCGCCTTTACATCCTCCAGGGTATAGCCGGTGAGGGAGAGGAGCTTTTCCGCCGCAGCATAGCTCTCGGGATGGACGGCGGTGGTATCCAGAACGCTTTTGCTCTCCGGCACCCGGAGGAAACCCGCGCACTGCTGGAAGGCCTTGGGCCCCAGCTTGGGAACCTTCAGGATCTGCTTACGGGTGGTGAAGGCGCCGTTCTCCTCCCGGTAGGCCACCACATTTTTCGCCGTGGTGGCGTTGAGGCCCGCCACCCGCTGCAAAAGGGAGGCGGAGGCGGTGTTCACATCCACGCCCACGGCGTTGACGCAGTCCTCCACCACACCGGAGAGGGCCTCGTCCAACCGCTTCTGGGGGCAGTCATGCTGGTACTGGCCCAC
>JAEDEN010000070.1 GCA_016293265.1 Oscillospiraceae bacterium
TGTATGAGCCGCAGCAGGTGGAGTCCCGCATCTATCAGATGTGGATGGACGGCAAGTGCTTCAGCGGCGATCCCGACCCCAAGAAGAAACCCTTCTCCATCGTTATGCCCCCTCCCAACGTCACCGGCCAGCTCCATATGGGCCATGCCCTGGACTCCACCCTTCAGGACATTCTGACCCGCTTTAAGCGGATGCAGGGCTATTCCGCCCTGTGGCTGCCCGGCACCGATCACGCCGGCATCGCCACCCAGATCAAGGTGGAAGAGGAGCTGCGCGTCAAGGAGGGCAAGACCCGCTACGACCTGGGCCGTGAGAAGTTCCTCCAGCGCGTGTGGCAGTGGAAGGAGAAGTACGGCGGCCGCATCGTGGAGCAGCAGAAGAAGCTGGGCGTTTCCTGCGACTGGAACCGGGCCCGTTTCACCATGGACGAGGGCTGTTCCAAGGCCGTCCGGGAGACCTTCTGTGAGCTGTACGACAAGGGCCTCATTTATAAGGGAAGCCGCATCATCAACTGGTGCCCCCACTGTGCCACCGCCCTTTCCGACGCTGAAGTGGAGTATGTGGATAAGCCCGGTCACCTCTGGCATATCCGCTATCCTCTGGCGGACGGCTCCGGCGACATCGTGGTGGCCACCACCCGCCCCGAGACCATGATGGGCGATACCGGCGTGGCCGTGAACCCCAACGACGAAAAGCTGAACCACCTTATCGGCAAAAAGTGCATCCTGCCCATCATGAACCGCGAGATCCCCATCGTGGGCGACGAGTACTGCGAGATCGGCTTCGGCACCGGCGCCGTGAAGATGACCCCCGCCCACGACCCCAACGACTTTGAGGTGGGCCTGCGCCACAATCTGGAGATCATCCGCGTCATCGCTGACGACGGCACCATCAACGAAAACGGCGGCAAATATAACGGCATGGACCGCTACGAGTGCCGCAAGGCCATCATCAAGGACCTGGAGGAGCAGGGCTATCTCATCAAGACCGAGCCCTACAGCCACAATGTTGGCACCTGCTACCGCTGCCACAACGACGTGGAGCCGCTGATCTCCGCCCAGTGGTTCGTGAAGATGGAGCCTCTGGCCAAGGAGGCCCTGCGGGTGGTGAAGGAGGGCGAGGTGAAATTCGTCCCCGAGCGCTTCTCCAAGACTTATATCAACTGGATGGAAAACGTCCATGACTGGTGCATCTCCCGTCAGCTCTGGTGGGGCCATCAGATCCCCGCCTGGTACTGCGACGAGTGCGGACACATCAACGTCAGCCGTGAGGATCCCACCAAGTGCGAAAAGTGCGGCTGTGAGCACCTGACCCGGGACGAGGACGTGCTGGACACCTGGTTCTCCTCCGCCCTGTGGCCCTTCTCCACCCTGGGCTGGCCGGAAAACACCGAGGACCTGGACTACTTCTACCCCACCGACGTGCTGGTCACCGGCTACGACATCATCTTCTTCTGGGTGGCCCGGATGATCTTCTCCGGCTGCGAGCAGATGAAGAAGATCCCCTTCCACACCGTCCTCATTCACGGCCTGGTCCGGGACGACAAGGGCCGCAAGATGTCCAAGTCCCTGGGCAACGGCATCGACCCCCTGGAGATGGCGGAAAAGTACGGTGCCGACGCCCTGCGCTTCAATCTTATCACTGGCAACAGCCCCGGCAACGACACCCGCTTCTACACGGAAAAGTGCGAGGCCATGCGCAACTTTGCCAATAAGATCTGGAACGCCAGCCGCTTCGTGATGATGAATCTTGCCATCGACAAGTGCGTTCTGCCCCCGGCGGACAAGCTGGAGCAGGAGGACAAGTGGGTCCTCTCCAAACTCAACAAACTGGTGAAGGAGGTCACCGAGAATCTCGACAGCTACGAGATCGGCGTTGCCTCCGCCAAGGTCTACGACTTCATCTGGGATACTTTCTGCGACTGGTATATTGAGCTGACCAAGACCCGCCTGAACGGAGAGGATGAGGAAGCAAAGCTGGTTGCCCAGAATGTCCTTTGCTATGTGCTCATTGACCTTCTGAAGCTCCTGCACCCCTTCATGCCCTTCATCACCGAGGAGATCTGGCAGGCCCTGCCCCGCAGGGAAGAGGGTGATTTCCTGATGACCTCCCAGTGGCCTGAGGTGAAGGCGGAGCTGGACTTCCCCGCGGAGGAGGCCGCCATGGAGGCTGTGATGGACACCATCAAGGCCATCCGTGTCCGCCGTGCCGAAATGAACGTGCCGCCTTCCAAGAAGGCTGAGATCCTGCTTGTTACCGCTACGCCGGAAATCTACCAGCAGGGCCTGCATTTCATGCAGCGTCTGGCCTATGCCTCCGCCGTCACCTTCGCCGATGCCGCCCCCGCCGACCTCACCGGCCAGGTGTCTGTTGTTACCTCCAATGCAACGGCATATATGCCTCTTGCCGAGCTGGTGGACATCCAGGCAGAGCTGGATCGCATCGCCAAGGAGAAGGAGAAGGCTGAAAATGGGCTGCGGATCGTGATGCAGAAGCTCTCCAATGAGAAGTTTGTCTCCAAAGCGCCCGAGGCCGTGGTCAACGCCGAGCGGGAGCGGGCCGCAAAGTTCCAGGAGCTCATCGCAAAGCTGGAAGAATCCGCCAAGGCCATGCAGGCTTGACGTCACCCTGAAGAACAGGAACCACCCCTGATACAAAGTCAGGGGTGGTTTTTTGTAAGAAGAAAACCACCGGCAGGCGGTTTGGTGAAGCCTGTGACCCGGAATGCGTTTTCGGTAGAAAAAGAACTATGCGCCGTTTACACATCGTTCCCTTTGTGCTATACTATAAAATCAAATCCATATGTTTTACGAAACGGAGTACCCTCATGCTGAATCGACTCAAAGCCGTAATGGCGGACTTTTTCCAGCAGGCAGACCTGGTGCTGCTGGGCCTGTGTTCCTCCGCCACGCTTTACGGCATCCTGCTGATTTTCAGCACCACCCGCTACAAGGAAACGGAGCGCTATGTGATCGTCCAGACGGCGGCGCTGGTGCTGGGGATCTGTGTCTATATCGCCTTTTCCATGGTAGATCTGGAGATGTTGATGCGGCGGTGGAAACTGGTGGCGGTATTCAACGTGGGATTTATCCTGCTGCTGCGCACACCTTTTGGCCTCGAAGTGGGCGGGAACCGGGCATGGCTGAGATTTCCCGGGTTCCCTGTGAACATCGGCCCGGCGGAGGTGGTGAAGATTACCTTCGTGCTGCTTCTGGCCTGGCAGGTCGCCTGGCTGCAGGAGGAAAAGCGGGACCTTCGCTCCTTCCGCTCCGCCGCATCGGTAGGGCTGCATACCCTGGGCCTGTGCGGATTGTATTTTGTCGTTTCCGGAGACATGGGCAATATGCTGGTGTTCTTTTTCATCTTCCTGTGCATGGCCTTTGTGGCCGGATTTGCCCTGCGGTGGTTTTTACTGGTGTTGGGGGGCTGCGGTGCGGCTGTGGCTGCGGCATGGGTGCTGGATCTGGTGCCCAAGTATATGCGGGAGCGCATCATTGTTCTCTTTGACCATTCCTATGATCCCCTGGGAGCGGGCTGGCAGCAGACCCGGAGCCTTCTTGCGCTGGGCTCCGGCGGCGTTACGGGACAGGGGTATCTGAACGGCACTCAGACCCAGGGCTCCTACGGCACGTCGCTTCCCGCCCGCTGGACGGACTTTGTGTTTTCCGCCTGCGGCGAGGAATTGGGCATGATCGGCTGTATTGCCGTCATCGCGCTGCTGGTGGCCATTATTTTCCGGGTGCTGCTGGTGGCCAAAAACGCCCACTCCTCCTTTGAGTGCTATGTGTGCGTGGGCATGGCCGCCATGCTCATTTTCCAGATGGTCATCAATATCGGCATGTGCCTGTTCGTCATGCCTACAATCGGTATCACGCTGCCCTTTTTCAGCTACGGCGGCTCTTCCGTGGTCACCTTGTATATGGCCATGGGGGTGGTCTCCGGCATTAAAAAGCGCTCTCCCGTCACCCGCCGCCCGGGAAAGCCTCTGCATCAGTAAAGAGAGAAGAGACCGCCGGTTTTCCGGCGGTCTTTTGCATAATTTCCCCACAGGGGGAGGAAACTACTCCCGAAATCATTTGAGGAGGAGTGAATCCCTTGAAAAGCGATCTTTTCAAACGTGCCCTTGTGATGGCCCTGGCAGGCGTGATTCTGACCGGCAGTGCCTCGGCTCTGTTCGGGAAAAAGACACCGGTGGCGGAGGAGGGGGCCCCCACCGTCAATGACATCGAGCTGACCACCTATCGCGGTATCCCCTATACCACCCAGTTCCTGGCCTCTGATGGTGAGGGGGATGATCTGGTCTTTTCCATCGTGGACAAGCCCCGGAAAGGGACCGTTGTCATCGACGGCGTGAACTTCACCTACACGCCGGATGAGGGAATCACCGGCAGCGACAGCTTCACCTATGCCGCCACAGACAGCGCCGGCCATGTCTCCACTCCGGCCGCCGTCACCATTACCATCCAGAAGACCCGTTCCGGCGTGACCTATGCCGATACGGATGTCAGGAGCGCCTATGCCGCCCAGGAGATGGCGGAGAAGGGGATCTTCACCGGCGCAAAGATCGGCGATCAGTATTACTTTGAACCGGACCGCACTGTTTCCCGCAGTGAGTTTCTGGCCATGACCATGGAGATGGCGGGCCGGGACGTCACCGCTGTCACCATGACCGGCTTCTCCGATGATGAGGCCATCCCCACCTGGGCCAAGGCTTATGCCGCCGCAGGAGTCGCCGACGGCATCGTCCAGGGCTCCGCCACCGCGGAGGGTGTTGCCTTCCGCGCCGGGGAGGCGATCACCTTCAATGAGGCAGCCGCCCTTTTGAACCGGGTGTTGGAGGTGGAGAATGTGGACCTGGAGGCATGGTATGCCGGCCGTGAAAGCGTCCCCACCTGGGCCTCCCAGGCCGTAGGAAATCTGGAGGCCGTCAGTGTACTGCGCGCCGGGAGCTTTGGCAGCGACACGATGGGCCGCAGCGTCACCCGGGCCGATGCCGCCGAGATGCTGACCTCTGCCGCCGCGCTGCTGAAAGGGGAGGGCAGTCCCCTGGATTGGCTGAAATGATGTATCCCATGAGAAACGGCGCCGCTTTGCGGCGCCGTTTCTTACTTTTAAAAGGACGGCAGCTTTTTGGCTGCCGTCCTTTTAGCGGGAGAGGTGATTACGCGGCCGCGTGACCGGATTCCGTGCGGAAGAGCAGCGTGATGCACCAAAGCCCCGCGATCCCCACCAGCGCATAGATGATGCGGGCGAGCAGGGCCATCTGGCCTCCGAATAAAAACGCCACCGTGTCAAAGCCGAACAGGCCGATGCCGCCCCAGTTCAGGGCGCCGACGATGGTCAGGATCAGTGCGATTTTGTCGATCAGCATGGGAAACCTCCGTTTCAGATGGGATTTGACGTTAGGTTTTCCCCTTCGCGGGAAAATATGCAAAAAAGGACAAAGACATGGAAAGGAATTGAAAGTGACGGCGGCAGGATGTATAATAATACCCGCTGTATCAGCCATTGGAAAACAGAACGATTTCGAGAAGGAGTGGCTTTTATGAAATATATTCTGGTTATCGGCGACGGCATGGCCGATAATCCCGTGCCGGCCCTTGGCGGCAAAACACCGCTGCAGGCGGCCTGCATCCCCACCATCAACGCCATGGCGGCCAGAGGCGTGGTGGGTCATACCGTCAACTGCCCCAAGCCGTTGCCGGCGGGCAGTGAGACGGCTATCCTCTCCATTTTTGGCTGCGACCCCTTGAAGTGGTTCACCGGCCGCTCTCCCATGGAGGCGGCGGCCTCCGGAATCCGGCTTGCCCCCGGCGACGTTGCCTACCGCTGCAACATTATCTCCCTGGAGGATGCCGATTGCCCCTATGAGGAAAAGAAGATCCTCTCCCACAGTGCCGGCAGTATTGACGGTGCATCCGCCCTTGAGGTGGTGGAGATTTTGGAAAAGGACCCGGAGTTCCGCAGGGCGGAGGAAGAGGCAAAAGTGGTCATCCACCGCTTTCCGGCCTTCCGGCAGATTGCCGTGCAATCCGGGGCGGAGGTAAAGGGCATCCATCTCATCCCGCCTCATGACCATCTGGGGGAGAAGCAGGGCGCCTACCTGCCCTCCGGCTGCCCCAATGCGGCTGTGCTGGACCGGCTCATGCGCATCGCCCACCGGGTTCTGGACCGCCATCCCTTCAATGCCCGGCGCCGCGCCGCCGGAAAGCTGCCTGCCAACGGTATCTGGTTCTGGGCAGAGGGGACGGCTGTTGCCCTCCCGGACTTCAAGGCGCAGTACGGCCACACCGGCGGCGTTATTTCCGCTGTTCCCTTGTGCCACGGTATCGGGGTTCTGCGGGGCCTTGAGATGATTGAGGTGGAGGGTGCTACCGGCGAGATCGACACCAACTTTGAAGGCAAGCTCCAGGCGGCCCTTGACCTGTTACATACCGGCGCGGAGTTTTGCTGCCTCCACCTGGAGGCACCTGACGAATGCACCCACAACGGCGACCTGGAAGGGAAGGTCCAATCCATCACCTGGCTGGATTCCCGCATTCTGAAGCCTCTTTTTGCCGCTCTGGAGGCGGAGGGGACGGAGTACCGCGTGCTGCTTCTCTCCGACCACAAGACCCTCACCGCCACCCGGGGCCACGACGGCGACCCTGTGCCATTCTTGCTCTATGACAGCCGCACCGATACCGGCTTTGGCGGCGTTTACGATGAGCCTACCGGGATGGCAGGCCCCTTCCTGGAGAGGGGCTGCGATCTGCTCAGCGTCCTCTTTGAACAAAAATCTCTTTAAGGAGCATCCATATGGAAGAAATCTTTCATAAAGCGGGGTTTTACCCCGCTGATATCCTGCTGCCCCGGGAGGTGGATATGACCAAGTGGGCCGTGGTGGCCTGCGATCAGTTTACCTCCCAGCCGGAATACTGGCAGGCGGTGGAAAAAGAGGTGGGAGTCGCCCCTTCCACGCTGCGCCTCATCCTGCCGGAAGCGGAGCTGCATGATCCTGACGTTGCCCGCCACATCGCCCGCATCAACGCCTCTATGGAACAGTACTTGGAAGAGGGTGTGTTCCGTACCTATCCCAACGCCTTTTTCTATATGGAGCGTACCCAGGCTGACGGAAAGGTCTGCCAGGGCCTCATCGGCATGGTGGATCTGGAGGAGTATGATTTTATGCCCGGCAGCAAGCGCCGTATCCGCGCAACGGAGGGCACGGTCTTCTCACGTATTCCGCCCCGTGTACGGGTGCGTGAAAACGCCGCTGTGGAGCTGCCTCACATCATTCTGCTCATCGACGATGCGAAAAAGACGGTGATCGAGCCCCTTTCCGAGGCAAAGGGGGAGATGGAGCCCCTTTATGATTTTGAATTACAGCAGGGAGGAGGCCACCTTTCCGGTTGGCTGCTGACAGAATCCCAGCAGATCTCTACGGCCAAGGCCCTGGCCGAACTGGCGGCGCCGGAGGAGATGGAGCGCAAGTACGGTGTTGCCGGCGAGAGCCTCCTTTTCGCCGTGGGTGACGGCAACCATTCCCTTGCCACCGCCAAGCAGTGCTATGAAAATCTGAAAAAAGTGACCCCGGAGGCGGAATGGGCAGCGCTCCCCGCCCGTTATGCCTTAGTGGAGGTCATGAATAACCATTCCGACGCCCTGGAATTTGAACCGATCCACCGCGTGGTATTCGGCGTGGATCCGGAAGCGCTGCTGCAGGCCTTCCTGGCCTATTATCCCGGCGCCCACAATGGGGAAGGGGAGGGCCACACCATCGCCTACACCTATGCGGGCCACAGGGGCACTGTCACCGTGCCGGCCCCCACCGCCCAGTTGGCCGTTGGCACGCTGCAAAATTTCCTGGATGATTACCTTAAGACCCATCCGGGCGAGGTGGACTATATCCATGGCGACGATGTGGCGGACACCTTGGGCGCTCAGCCCGGGAATATCGGGTTCAAGCTTCCCACCATGGCCAAGGAGGCGCTGTTCAAAACCGTCATCGCCGACGGTGCACTGCCCCGCAAGACCTTCTCCATGGGCCACGCTTACGATAAGCGCTATTATGTGGAGGCCCGGAAGATCAAGTAAGGAAAAACTTTGTGGAAGGCCCATGGCCTTCCACTTTTCTATTTGTCATATCGTCCTGAATGAATTTTGATGCTCCCTGATGGCAAACCGGTTTCCCGGGTATAGACGTTAGAACACCTGTTAGACAGCGTTGGATTTTTTCGGATCAGGGGGAAAAGAAAAAGTCCTGTAACCGTTACAGTTACAGGACTTTTGTCTGGTGGAGATAAGCGGGATCGAACCGCTGACCTCTTGAATGCCATCGGTTTCGAG
>JAEDEN010000071.1 GCA_016293265.1 Oscillospiraceae bacterium
CGAAGATCAGGGCATCCCCTAAACTATGAGTGTCCATTCTGCAGGGTACAGTTTATTCAAAAGCTCCACAAAAATGCCCTAATATCAAAGGAAAAACAGCCTGTCTCAAAAAACATTTTCATAAATAAGAAATTATACTCAAACAAATTTTCTTCATGGAGAAAAAATATCTCATCCTTGCTACCCCAAAATGAGACTGTTTCGTTTCCTGCGGCTTATTTAATGTTTTAGGCGTTAACCGAACACTCTGCAAGGATGAAAAGAGGATAAGGGTGCAAACCGAACGGTTTGCACCCTTATCCTCACAGCATTGCCGCCCTGGCAGCCTCTTTTTTGTTTACAGGTACCGCACCAGCTCTTCCATGGGCTTGCGGTCTGCGTGGAGACGGGAGGGATGTGCCGTCTCCGCCGGGTATCCCAGGGGCAGCAGGGCGATGGGCGTAAGGCCTGCCATCTCCGGGAAGGCGGAAATGAGCTTCTCTGGCTCAAACATACCCACATAAGTGGTGCCAAGGCCCAGGTCCGCCGCCTGCAGCATCATCTGGGTGGCGGCGATGGCCGCGTCGATCTCGCCGTGGTTCTTGCCGTCGGTCTCCCGTTTCCAGGCCGCCTGCGCATCATAGGCCACCACCAGCATCACAGGGGGATGGAAATGGGATGCGGTGCAGCCGTCCGCCTTTTCCAGCGCCTCCGGTGTTTGCAGCACAAAAATGCGCTGGGGCTGGAGATTGTGGGCGGTAGGGGCGTTTCGGCCCGCCTCCAGGATGAGGGCCAGCTTTTCCGCCTCCACCGGGGCGGGGCTGAACTTGCGCAGAGAATAGCGCTGGGCAGACAGGGTTTCAAAATCCATGGAAATCGCTCCTTTATCCTTTGTATGGGTCCCCTTTTTCCGCTATTTTACCACGGCTTCCCTGCGGACGCAAGGCTGTCCGCGCCGCCGTTCATACCGTTCATATCATTCATGCCATCCATCTCATTCATACCGTTCATGCCGTTCATGATATTCCCGCTGTTCCTTCCCATCATGGGATTCATCGTGCTCCCGCTGTTTCTGCCCGCCATGGCCCGGTTTCTGCCGTCCAGGCCCCGCTCGGCAAGGAGCTGGTCGCACATCCGGCGGCGCTCGATATCATAGAATTCCATGTATTTGAGGGAGTACATATCGATCACCACATACCGGTCCCGTCCCGGCTGGTAGATGGTCACATAGTCGTTGCCCACCTCGTACAAAATACCCTCCCAGGAAACGGTATTTTGGGTTCCAATGAGGAAGGTGGCAACGATAAAATTCCCGCGGTTGCGCAGCAGTGTTGTCTTCAGCGACCCCAGGAACGCCTCATTCAGGCTGGTGGGCGCCTCGATGACCTCCGAGGGAAGGCCATGGTGCATTTGGGGCGTGTTGTCCACCCCTTCCGTCATGTCCATCATCATATTCGGGCCCAAAGGCCGGAGAAAGCGGGTATCCGCCGCCGTCCAGGACCGGTTTCCGCCCGGTGCGGCACCGGGGGCTGTGGGTGTGATCTCTGCGTCCCAGTTTTGCCGCTGCGTCCGGGGATTTGCTGTGGATGTAGAGTCATTCTGATAGTTTGGCATCCTGACACCTCTCAAGTCTTGTAATAAGCATCTGTTGGATTATAGAAGCAGTGATCGCCGATACGGGTCTGCCAGTATCCCACGTTGGAAGGGAAGAAGGAGCGGCACTCGGGGCCGAAGGGGTTATAAAACCACAGTGACTCCGCCACCACCGGCAGCCGGTTTCCCGAAATGGCCCAGTCGGCGATATCGTAGTGGATTTGCTCAGGGCGCATATTGTAGATGTTCTGGGGGTTGTAGGCGCCTCCTTCTGTTTCGCTGGCGCAGACGAATTGGTAGGGCTGAAAAATGATGTTGCGGATGCTGCCCTGCCCCACCCGGGCGTATTCCCCGCCCCGGGCGTGGACGCGGTTCATCACCACACCCGCCACCGCTTTCATCCCGTTTTCCCCTTCGCCCCCCGCCTCGCACTGGATCAGACGCGCCAGCAGCTCCCGGTCGGAAAAAGCCATGTTCATTCCTCCTTGGTCGCTGCTCCATACTACGCAAAAGAAACGCCGCCGGTGCATACGCACCGGCGGCGTCTTTTTACTTACCCAGCGCCTTTTCCAGTCCCCTTGCCAACTGGTCGGGGCAGGAGGTGGACTTGAAGCCGCAGCGGATCCCCTTCAGGCGCTCAATGGCCTCCTGGGCCTTCATACCCTTCACCAGGGCGGAAATCCCCTGGAGGTTGCCGCTGCATCCGCCGTAGACCTCCATCTCCCGGATCACGCCCTCTTCATCCACTTCCACCCGCATTTCCTGGGAACAGACCCCCTGGGGGCGAAACTTATATACCATGACCGTGCTCTCCTTTGTTATTTTTTCTCCATGAGAATAGCATATCCCCTTTTAAAATGCAAGGGGCCGCCCCGGCGGCGCACCGCCGGAAAAATATTTGCGCGCCGGCTCTTGACAATAACGATATTCGATAATATACTGGATTCAGAAATAACGATATTCGATAATAAGGAGGTCCGTCTCATGGCCCGAGAAAAATTCCAGACCTTGACGGAACAGATGTTTTACATTCTGCTGTGCCTGCGGCGGGAGTGCTGCGGCACGGACATCATGGCACAGATTCAGGAAAAGACCCAGGGCCGGGTCAGCGTGGGCCCCGGCACCCTTTATAACCTTTTGGAAAGCTTTCTCACCGCCGGGATGATCGCCGAAACCAAGGTGGAAGGCCGCAAGCGCAGCTACCTCATCACCGAGGCGGGCGAAAAGGCCCTGGAGGAGGAATACAACCGGCTGATGATTTTGACGGCGGACTACCGCGCCGCCACGGAACAGGAGGGCAGATAAGATGAAGCAGACAAAACGGGAATTCATTCTCTACTCCTTTTACGACCATACCAGTATCGCCCGCCATCTTGAAACAATGGCATTGAAGGGTTGGCGTCTGGAGAAGATCCGTACCAACGGCGTCTGGATATACCGCCGTGCTGAGCCCAGAGCCTTGCACTACGCCGTTACCTACCTGCCCCAGGCCTCCGACTACGAGGACGTGGAAAAGGCACAGGAGGAATTTCTGAGTCTGTGCGCCGCAGCAGGATGGCATCTGGCGGCCCAGACCTTCCAGATGCTGATTTTGTACAGCGAAGCGGAAGATCCCGTTCCCCTGGACACAGACCCCGCCATACAGGTGGCCAACCTCCATGAGGCCATGTGTGCTGGTTATATCTGGGGAAACGTGTTGATGCTGGCGGTTGCCTTTTTCGCTCTTCTCAGCATCGCAGCAAAGCTGAAACAGTGTGCCATCTTCGTGCTGAGCTCTCCCCTCATCCTCCTTTTGGCCTGCCTTCTCATCCTGCTGGTTCTTTACAGTGGCGGCGAGCTGGCCGCCTACCTTCTCTGGTACAAAAAGGCCCTGCGGATGGCGGAGGAGGAAGGCTGTTTCCTTCCGACCCGGGGCGGCCGGTGGAAGGATGTGCTTCTGTGCCTTTCCGTCACCGCCCTCCTTACCGCCCTGCTGGTGTGCGGTGAGTGGCGTGCATGGATCAGCATCGTCTTTTTCACAGTGGGGGTCGGCCTCTGCCAGCGCATCGGCAGCGCCTTCCGGGATCGCCTGAAACGCGCCGGCAAAAGCGGCGCCTTCAACCGCGGGGCCACCTTTCTTCTCCTGCTTTTGCTCATCATACTCCTGCAGCATGGCCAGGACCGTCTCTCGGAGGTCTTTGCAAGGGAAGATCACGAAGAAGTGACCTACAGCTATCTGGGCAAGGAATACACCGCCTATTGCGACCCCCTTCCCCTGACCCTTGGCAGTCTCACCGGAGTGGATGACAGCCATTACAGCAGCCGCCTGTATGCCCGCAGCACTGTTCTGGCCTCTATTCTCAGCGGCAGCCAGATCTGCCGCCAAGACGTTTCCGGCGCCCCATACTCCCAGTTCTATTACCACCTCTACCGCTCTCCCCTTTCCTTCCCGCTGGATGACTCCGTCTGCTGGAGCCCCCGCTACGTGGAGCTCAGCATCCTGCAAGATCCCGCAGCGGACAGTCAGCGCACCGATCCCACCCCCTTTGGCGCGGAAGAAGCCTGGTTCCGCCGCCATAACGGCTGCAGGGAGTACCTCCTGCGCTTTGAAAGCTGCGTCATTCAGCTTTCCTTCGGCTGGGAGCCCAGCCAGGAGCAGGTGACGCAAGCCCTGAACACCCTCTTGGCCCTGTAGCGGAAGGGACTCCCCATGAACCGCCTCCCTGCTCCTTCTGCCGCCGCAGCGGCATTGAGCGGCATCCGAAGAACAATTCTCTCAACAAAACAAAAAGGAGAGGCGGCGCCTCTCCTTTTTCCTTATGCCTTCCGGTTGTCCCTTCGTTTGAGCTCCAGGGTCAGCCGGTCTGCGATCATGGCGATGAACTCGCTGTTTGTGGGCTTCCCCTTGGTGTTGGAAACGGTATAGCCGAAGTATTTTTGCAGTGTCTCCAGATCGCCCCGGTCCCAAGCCACCTCAATGGCATGGCGGATGGCACGCTCCACCCGGGAGGGTGTGGTTCCGAAATGTTTGGCCACCTCCGGGTAAAGGACCTTCGTCACCGCGTTGATGACCTCCATATCGTTGACCGCGATGATAATGGCCTGGCGAAGGTACTGGTAGCCCTTGATATGGGCGGGAACGCCCACCTCATGGATCACCGCCGTGACCATGTCCTTCAAGTCGATGTCCGGGGCCGGCTCTTCCCCCCAGCTAAAGAGGTTATGGATGCGGTCCCGCAGGGCCTCCATGGTAAAGGGCTTTGGCAGGAAAAAGCTGGCGCCCAGTTCGCCTGCCTCGGCAAGGGTCTGGTCCGTATAAAAAGCGGAGTACAGCACGGCCTTCGTCTCCATCTCCGCCTGGCGCATCCTGGCCAGCACGCTCAGTCCATCCAGGCCCGGCATCACCAGGTCCATGATGATCAGGTCGGGCTGAATCGCTTCGAGCATCTGGAAGGCTTCCATCCCATCTCCCGTGGAACCCACCACCGTGAATTCCTCCTCTTTTTCTATGGACTCCCGCAGCATGGTGCGGAACTCCTCATTGGCGTCTGCCAACAGCACCGTTTTTCTGTTGTCCATATAAAATCTTTTCCCTTTCCAGTATTTCGATTTGCGACGGTTCCTTGATGCATCTCGTTGCCTTTTCTATAAACTATCATATTGCGCCATGTTTTTCAAGGCGGTCATGTAAAATTTTTCCAAAAACAATTCGACTGATTTCACGAGACAGCCATCCTGCCCCTTCCCTTCCTCCGGCGGATATGGTATGCTGGAAAAAACGAAACGCGGAGGGAACACCATGGAGCTTTTGCACGCCATCCGGGCCTATCAGCCCTGGAACGAACAGGAACAGAGGGATCAGAATGAGCTTTTACGGCGGCTGGAAAGCGGCGAGGACCTTCTGACCCGGGACAATCTCTCCGCCCATCTGACGGCTTCGGCCTGGGTGGTGAGCCCCGACCGCACCCGGGTTCTAATGGCCTACCACAACCTTTATGACTCCTGGGCGTGGCTGGGAGGCCATGCCGACGGGGAAGGGGACCTTCTCTCCGTGGCTCTTCGTGAGGTGCGGGAGGAAAGCGGCCTTACGGAGGTCACACCTGTTGAAGAGGATATCTTCTCCCTGGAGATCCTGACTGTGGACGGCCATGAGAAGAAGGGACGGTATGTGCCCTCCCATCTGCATTTGAACGTCACCTTTTTGCTGGAGGCCGACCCGGAAGCGCCGGTGCGGTGCAAGGAAGATGAAAACAGCCGTGTGGGCTGGTTCTCCCTTGAGGAGGCTATAGCGGCCTCCTCCGAGCCCTGGTTCCGGGAGCGGGTGTACAGCAAGCTCAACGCAAAGCTCAGGGCACGCAGCGAAGCATGACCGCCGGCCCGTCGGCTGTCCGATCCGATCAGAAACCGCCCCGGAGGGTCCTCCGGGGCGGTTTTGTTTCATATATTGTCACATTTTGTCGATTATATTGTGCTTTTAAAAATTCTTTGCCCGGTCCAGCAGCTTTTCATAGTACCGGCGGGTCACCGGCGTCTCCACGCCGAGGCGCTCTGCCATGCGAATAAGGTCTCCGCTGAAGACCTCCAGTTCCCCCCGGCGGCCCTGTGCAAAGTCCCGGCTAAGAGAGCTTTCAGCCCCGTCCCCCGTCTTCTCCAGGCGGTACAGTTCCTTTTCCACCAGCCCCTCTGCCAGCGCCGCGCCGCATCTGCAGCCCACGGCCCTGGCCTCCCCAAGGATGGACGCAAAATCGGAGCGAAGGGGCTCCCGCTTCAGCGCCCCGGCATTGGCCGCCTCCGCGGCAGTCATGGTATTGTAGGCGCAGTTGAACACATATTTGTTCCAGATGGCAGTCTTGCTGTCGGAGGTCAGGCGGAAGTCGATGCCGGCCCCGGCCATGATGTCCCTGAGCTGCGCCATCCGTCCGTCCCCCTTCAGATCATCCACGAACAGGTGGGTAAAGGGGCCGCTCTGTGTGATGGAAAAGTCCGCCCCAGCGCTGGAAACGGTATAGATAACGCTGCCGGCTACCCTTCCTGTAGAAAGGCCCTCCCTGAGCACCTCCTCCGCCGTGACGCCGTTCATCACCGGAACCACAATGGTCTCCGGGCCCACGATAGGCCCAATCTGTCCGGTCACTTTAGGAAGGGCGTCATTTTTCACGCAAACCAGCACAAAATCCTGGACGGGCAGCTCCGCCGGTATCTCGGCCACGGTTTCGGGATAGGCAGTAAAGGTTCCAAACACATCGCTGTGGAGGGTCAGGCCTTTTTCCCGCAGGTGCGCCCCCCGCTTGCCCCGGGCAACAAGGCTCACCGCGCCGCCATACTTGCGCACCAGCGGTGCCGCCAGCACACCGCCCACACCGCCGATGCCCACCACGGCCAGGCGAAAAGAATCATTCTTCATAAAGGTTCCCCTTTCCGCTTTTTTACCCTTATCATAGCAAATTTCAGTGGGAATGGGAAGCAAAAAATCCCGGTGCGGAAAGGGCGTTGTTTGTAAAGCAGCCTTTCTCTGCCGGAGTCAAGAAAGGGGCCATCCGTGCGGAGAATATGGCAGAGGGTGCGTTCCTGCCGGTCAGCAGTTTACCGCAACGGGAGCCGATAGAACCGTTATCTGAATACCGGGAGGAGCCCCCGAAAGATTTTCATGTTGTTGGGGCGTTACGTTATCAGATGGCAGAATTATTCACATTTTTCTGATACACTTTATTCAATTCAGCAAAAGAGTGAAAGAAAGGAATGTAAATACTATTATGTTCTTGGCGAAGATTGGAAGTATTTCGAATTCGAAGCGGAACGATGAATTCGCTATTGACCGAGGTGGAAAAATGAAAAAGAAGCTGTTGAATCCATGTACTATGTTCATGGTTGGTCTTTGCCTGGGAATTGTCTCGCGGTTATTGGACATATACACTCAGAACTTGGGCGAAATGTTTTCGCAAATGGCAGTATGGATCCTTTTGGGTACATTAATATCCATTTTCAGTGAAACAGCGAAGAAAGCTGCGTTTAACATCCTCCCTTTTTGTTTTGGAATGCTGATAGCATATTATACTGTGGCCATAATCAGCCACGGCGTATACGGCAAAACCTTTATCATCGGATGGACAATATTTGCTTTATGCTCGCCGATCATGGCATATGTTGCTTGGATGGCAAAGCAAAGAGGTATATTTCCAAAAATTATCAGCGTTGGAATTGTGGCAGTTTCTGCTTTATCTTCAATTTTGCTGTTTGATGGATTCAGATTATATGATTTTGTGATTGACGGATTACTGATATATTTTCTGTTTTTCAAGAAGATCAAACGATAAAAACGGGTGGATGATTGCTAGAAAGATAAAGTGCAATTGATAGGGCGGTTGAAAACCCCTTTGGGAACGAAGGGGCGCACTCCATTCCACCTCAGCAAAAGAAAAGGGAAAGGCCCCGAATATTGCGTCACGGCCTGACTGCAAGGCGGCTACACCCAGGTGCCGTCAAGAGTTATGCGCAAATTAGTTTGCAGACTCTGGCTGAATGAGGT
>JAEDEN010000072.1 GCA_016293265.1 Oscillospiraceae bacterium
TCCCTGCCAGTTTATGCAAGACGGGGGAAAAAGGCGCAAAAAACCAGGGGCGCATTTGCGCCCCTGGTTTTTATTCAGGAGGGATTTCTCAGAAAGCCTTGTGGTCGCAGCCCAGGACGTTTACGATCTTGTGAGCAACCAGCTCCTTAATCGCAGCGCGGGCGGGCTTGAGATACTGGCGGGGATCGAAATGATCGGGATGCTGAGCGAAGTACTCGCGGATGGTGGCGGTCATGGCAAGACGCAGGTCGGAGTCGATGTTGATCTTGCAGACGGACAGAGACGCAGCTTGACGGAGCTGGTCCTCGGGCACGCCGATGGCACCGGGCATATTGCCGCCATACTGGTTGATCTTGGCCACCAGGTCCTGGGGCACGGAGGAAGAGCCGTGGAGGACGATGGGGAAACCGGGCAGACGCTTGGAGACCTCTTCCAGAACGTCAAAGCGGAGCTGAGGCTTGGTGCCGGGCTTGAACTTGTAAGCACCGTGGCTGGTGCCGATGGCGATGGCCAGAGAGTCACAGCCGGTCTTGGAAACGAACTCCTCCACCTCTTCGGGATGGGTATAGGAAGAATCCTCGGCGGAGACCTTGACATCATCCTCAATACCGGCCAGGGTGCCAAGCTCGGCTTCAACGACAACACCGTGGTCGTGGGCATACTCAACGACCTTCTTGGTGATCTCAATGTTCTCAGCGAAGGGCTTGGAGGAAGCGTCAATCATGACGGAGGTGAAACCGCCGTCAATGCAGCTCTTGCAGGTCTCGAAGCTGTCGCCGTGGTCCAGGTGCAGGCAGATGGGCAGGCCGGTCTCGATGACGGCAGCCTCCACCAGCTTGGTGAGGTAGGTGTGGTTTGCGTAGGCGCGGGCACCCTTGGAAACCTGCAGGATCAGGGGAGCTTCCAGTTCCTTGGCAGCCTCAGTGATGCCCTGAACGATTTCCATGTTGTTGACGTTGAAAGCACCGATGGCGTAACCGCCGTCATAAGCCTTCTTGAACATCTCAGTAGTAGTAACCAGTGGCATAAATATTCATCTCCTGAAAAAATATTTGTTTTTGTCCTCTGATGCGCCCCGCCCCGGCAATTTATCAGGGGAAACGCAAAGAATCTTGAAATTCTTTTATTCAATTGGACGAAAACGATTTTCCAAATAGATAATATCACAAAAAAATTAAAATGCAAGTATTTACAATTCTTTTTTTCAATGATATGATATTTTCACTTAATCTTTTTAGGAGGCTTTCCGAAAATGAGCGAATTGAAAGGCGCTTGCATCGTCGGCCAGTCCGGCGGTCCTACTTCTGTAATCAACGCCAGCGTTTACGGTGTGGTTGACACCGCGCTGAAAAATCCCAACATCACCCGCGTTCTGGGCGCAGAGCACGGCATCAAGGGCGTTTTGAATGACCGCCTGTTCGACATGGGTGAGGAAGACCCTGCCGAGCTGGAGCTGCTGAAGTATACACCCTCTTCCGCTCTGGGCTCCTGCCGCTACAAGATGAAGGACCCGGATGTGGACGATACCGATTACAAGCGCATTCTGGAGGTCTTCAAGAAGTACGACGTCCGTTATTTCTTCTATAACGGCGGTAACGACTCCATGGACACCTGCAACAAGATTTCCAAGTATATGCAGAAGGTTGGTTACGAGTGCCGCGTCATGGGTGTGCCCAAGACCATCGACAACGACCTCTACGGCACCGACCACTGCCCCGGTTTCGCTTCTGCCGCAAAATATATCGCCACCTCCTGCATGGAAGTCTATCAGGATGCCCGGGTGTATGATACCGGCATGATCTGCGTGGTGGAGATCATGGGCCGCCACGCCGGCTGGCTGGCCGGTGCTGCGGCCCTGGCCACCGCTTACGGCGCGGGTCCCGACCTTGTGTACCTTCCCGAGGTGGACTTCGACATGGAGCAGTTCCTGGCCGACGTGGAGCGCATCTATAAGGAAAAGGGCAACTGCATGGTGGCCGTTTCCGAAGGCATCCACTATGCCGACGGTTCCTTCGTTTCCGAGGCCAAGACCTCTGCTACCGACGGCTTCGGTCACGCCCAGTTGGGTGGTCTGGCCGCCATGCTGGCACAGATTGTGAAAGAGCGTACCGGCGCCAAGGTCCGCGGCATCGAGCTTAGCCTGCTGCAGCGCTGCGGTGCTCACCTTGCCTCCGAGACCGATATCGAGGAGTCCTATATGTCCGGCAAGGCCGCCGTTGAGAACGCCGTGGCCGGCATTACCGACAAGATGGTGGGCTTCGAGCGCAGCTATGAGGATGGCAAGTACGTCTGCCGCACCAAGCTGCTGAACCTGACCGACGTTGCCAATACGGAGAAGAAGGTCCCCCTGGAGTGGATCAATGATGCCCACAACGGTGTGGAGCAGCCCTTCATCGACTATGCGCTGCCCCTGATTCAGGGTGAGCCCACCCTGCCTAAGCAGGATTCCCTGCCCCGCTTCGCCAAGCTGAAGAAGGTCCTGGCAAAGTAAAAAAGCAACTTGAAAGGAGCGGCAAATGCCGCTCCTTTTCGTATTATGGCGGAAAGAAAGCAGCGATACCGAAATGCCCGGCATCGCTGATCTCTTTCATTTATTCTTTTGATAGATGGTCCAAAGGCCCTCCATCAGAAGGTACTTATCGTAGACGATCTTGTTTTTACAGTAGCGGACGATAACAGGGGCGTTGCCGCCAGTGGCCACGACGCTCAGTTCCTGCCCTGCAAACTGCTCCCGGATGCGGTCGATAATGCCATCCAGCATACCGGCGGTGCCGTAAACAATGCCGGAGCGCATACAGTCCTCCGTGTTTTTTCCGATCAGGGCCTTGGGATGCTGGAGGGAGATATCGGGAAGCTGGGCGGCCCGGCGGCTCAGGGCCTCCAAAGAGACATTGACGCCCGGCAGCAGCAAACCTCCCTCGTAGGTCCGTCCCTCGGAAATAACGCCGATGGTGGTGGCCGTGCCCATGTCGATGGTAACGATGGGCGGATGGAATTTTTCCAGCGCCGCCACGGCGTCCGCCACGATGTCTGCACCTACCTGGGTCTGCACCGTCAGGCGCAGGTTCAGCCCTGTTTTGACTCCGGGACCCACCACCATGGGCGGCTTGCCCAAAAGCCGCGTCAGCGCTTTTTGCATCATGAAATTCAGAGGCGGGACTACACTGCAAAGGATGGCGCCTGTTACATCCCGATAGTTATAATTGTACAGCGTGAAAAGGTTCATCAGGTCAATGCTGATCTGATCGGCCGTCTTGCGGCTGTCCGTGTCCAGGGAAGCAAGAAATTGCAGCCTTCCGTCCTTTCCGAAAAGACCCACTGAGGTGTTGGAATTGCCCACATCGATGGCCAGCAGCATGTCGATTCTCCCTTCGCTCATGTTCTTTTGTTTCTATGGTATCACTTCCCGCGGCGGCTTGCAAGCCCTCCCGAAAGAGGCTATACTGGAAAAAGAAAGGATGTGCTGCCCATGACCGTTCAAACGGACTATCCCTCCCCCCTCGGAAAACTGACCCTTGCCTCGGATGGGGAAGCCATCACGGGGTTGTGGCTGCCGGGGCAGAAGTATTTTGCCTCCACCCTCGCCTTTGATACTCCCAAAGACGGCACTCTCCCCGTTTTTGCCCAAGCGGAGCAGTGGTTGGATGCCTATTTTGGCGGAAAGCCCTTCCCTGCCCTGCCGCCGCTTTCTCCAGCTGGAACCCCCTTTCGCAGGGCGGTATGGGAACTGCTGCTGGAGATCCCTTATGCAACCACCACGACCTACGGTGCCCTTGCCGAAAGGCTTGCCCAGCGCGGTATCTATACCTCTCCACGGGCCGTAGGTGGTGCGGTAGGACACAATCCCATCTCAATTCTCATCCCCTGCCACCGGGTATTGAGCAGCGATGGGAGCCTTACCGGCTATGCCGGAGGTCTTGAAGCCAAGCGTTTTTTGCTGGAGCTGGAACAGATGGATGCATAACGGCACCGGGGGAAATTCCCCGGTGCCGTAACATTATAAGATAATGCAGATGAGTCCGCCGCTGCCCTCATTGATGATGCGGGTCAGGGTTTCCTGCAGCTTTTTCCGGGCATCCTCCGGCATCCGCTTGAGCTTGGCGTGGAGGTCCTCGTTCACCAGTTCATGGAAACTGCGGCCAAACATATTGGACTGCCAGATCTTGCTGGTATCGCCCTCAAACTCCTGCAGTAGGTAATTGACCATATCCTCAGACTGCTTTTCGTTTCCCACAATGGGCGAGACGGCCGTTTCGATGTCTGCCCGGATCATGTGGATGCTGGGGGCACTGGCTTTAAGCCGGACACCGTAGCGCCCGCCCTGTTTCATGATCTCCGGTTCCTCCAGCTTCAGTTCGTCCAGCCCCGGAACGACAATGCCGTAGCCCTTTTCCCGCACGTCCCGCAGTGCGCCGGAGACCTTATCATACTCCGCCTTCACCGCCGCAAGACGGGTCAACAAACTCATCAGGTCTCCGTCGTCTCCCACATCAAAACCGGATTGCTGGGAAAGGGTCTGATAGAACAGCTCCCGGGGCAGCGACAGTCTTGCCCCGGCGATTCCGGTGCCAAGGTCGATGGAGATGATCTTCGCCTCACTGATATGCTCGCTTTCCCCCAGGCGTCCAATCACGCCGTCGATCTCCCGGATGTGGCGCAGTTCTCTGGCGGAGCTTCGGATGGCCTCATAGAGCCCGGCCTTGATGGGGTGGCAGGCCGGAAGGGCATCCACCCATGGCGGCAGAAAGAGATCCAGTTCCTGCATGGGAAATTCATAGAGAACCGCCTTCAAAATGGCGGCTACATCCTCTTCCTCCAGTGTCAGGCAGTTGATGGGTATACAGTTGACCTCATACCGGGAGGCAATATCCTTGGAAATGGCCTCCGCCCGTTCAGAGTGTGGGTCGGAGGAATTGAGCAGCACAATAAAAGGCTTTCCCAGTGCCTGCAGCTCCCGAATCACCCGCTCCTCCGCTTCCAAGTAGTCCTCCCGTGGAATATCGGAGATGGTACCATCGGTGGTGATGACGATACCGATGGTGGAATGCTCCGTGATGACCTTTCGGGTTCCGATTTCCGCTGCCTCCGCCATGGGGATATCGTGGTCGTACCAGGGCGTTGTGACCATGCGGGGCGCATCGTCCTCAAACTGGCCGATGGCTCCCCGAACCATATAGCCCACGCAGTCGATGAGGCGGACGGAAAAGGAGGCGCCGCCTTCCAGTTGGATCTGCGCGGCCTCCTCCGGCACGAATTTAGGCTCCGCCGTCATGATGGTGCGCCCGGAACCGCTTTGGGGCAGTTCGTCCCGGGCCCGCTCCTTGCGGTAGACATTGTCGATATTGGGGATCACCTGGGTCTCCATAAATCGCTTGATAAAGGTGGATTTCCCGGTCCGTACCGGCCCCACCACGCCGATGTAGATATCTCCCGCAGTGCGGGTAGCAATATTCTGATAGATCGTGGTATTCATAGCATCCCGTCCTTTTTCCGCTCCAAAGTCTTGTTCCACTGTATGCGCCGGCACCGGAGAGTATGATAGGATGTCTTTCCTTGTTGCTTCTGCACAAAAGAAAAAGAGTATTCTTGGCTGTATTGGGCGAAATCCCGTATTTACATTTGTGATTTACCATGGTAAACTACTAATGAAATAAATGAATCGGAAAAGCCGGTTCGAATTTGGAGGATGAAGCGATGAAAAACATGAAAAAGATCGTAACCATGGTTCTGGCTCTTGCCATGATGGTTTCTCTCGCCGCCTGCGGCGCAAAGCAAGAAAAGAAGATGATCTATGCCGTGGAAGCCGGCAGCGCCGGTGAGGCTGTCGCTTTGGAAAAGGGGTTTGAGATCAACAGCGTCGATACCCAGGCCAAGGCTCTGATGGAAGTGGCTGCCGGTACCTCTGACGCCGCTATCATCGACTCTTTGATGGCCGGTGCTATGGTTGGTGAAGGCACCAGCTATCCCGATCTGAAGTGCACGGACCAGAAGTTGACCGAAGAGCTGTACGGCGTGGGCTGCCGCAAGGGCAGCGATCTGGCAGCTTACATCAACGGTGTTTTTGCCGAGGCTTATGCTGACGGCACCATGCAGGAAATCGCCACTACCTATGGCGTTCAGGAAGCCCTGGTTGAACAGTCTGCCGACGTGATCGATCCCCCTGCCGGCGGTGACATTGCCTACATTCGGGATAAGGGTACCCTGGTGGTTGGTATCACCGATTTTGAGCCCATGGACTACAAGGACGCCAACGGCGAGTGGATTGGCTTTGACGCTGACATGGCCAAGCTCGTTGCCCAGAAGCTGGGCGTTGAGATCGAGTTCATCGAGATCGACTGGGACAATAAGGTCTTTGAGCTGGATGGCAAGGGCATTGATGTTGTGTGGAACGGTATGACCCTGACCGACGCCGTTCTGGAAGCCATGGAGTGCTCCAACGCTTACTGCAACAACGCCCAGGTGGTCGTCACCAAGTAATTCCCCTAAGGAGTTTTTCAAAGGCAGAGAGCAGAAATGCCCTCTGCCTTTGAGCGGCTTTAGAAATCAGAAATTAGAGGAGAGCATCCGATGTTTTTGACCGTTACCATATCCCTGCTGAAGGGTTTGGGCACTGCCATGCAGCTCTTTGGGCTGACGCTTCTGTTCGCCCTGCCCCTGGGGCTTGTGTTGGCCTTCGGCTCCATGAACAAATGGCAGCCCTGCAAGTTCCTTCTTTTCCGCCAGGAGCATTCCGGCCCTGTGATCCGCTTTTTTGCCAATTTGCGGCCCATCAGCGCCCTGACCAATTTGCTCGTGTGGATCATCCGCGGCACACCGCTGATGCTGCAGCTCATCATTATTTTTTATGGCCCCGGCCTGTGGTTTGACAATAATATCTGGTCATTCGGAAATGGCCGTATGTTTGCCTGTGTGATGGCCTTTGTCATCAACTATTCCTGCTATTTCTCCGTAATCTACCGCGGCGGGATTGAAGGCGTTCCCCGGGGACAGCGGGAAGCCGGAGAGGTACTGGGTATGACCAAGAGGCAGATCTTCTTCAAGGTCACCTTGCTGCAGATGATCAAGCGCATCGTCCCCCCCATGTCCAATGAGATTATCACCCTGGTCAAGGATACTTCTCTGGCCCGCATCATTGCCATCACGGAACTGATCAAGGCCGGCGAAGCTTATATGAAGTCCGATGGTATCACCTGGCCCTTGTTCTACACGGCAGTGTACTACCTTCTCTTCGTGGGTGTACTGACGCTCCTGTTCAATTTCATTGAGCGTAAGCTCAGCTATTTCAGATAAGGAGGCGGGAAAAATGTCTGTTTTGGAAGTAAAAAATATCGAAAAGCATTTCGGCGATACCCGCGTCCTGAAGGACATCTCCTTCACCCTGGAAAAGGGACAGGCTATGTCCATCATCGGTTCCTCCGGCAGTGGAAAGACTACGCTGCTGCGGTGCCTCAATTTCCTGGAAAAGCCGGACGGTGGTTCCATTTCCGTCAATGGGGAAATGCTTTTCGATGCTGCCGATCCCGCTACCCAACTGGAAAAGGAAATTCGCCGCAAGCGGCTCCATTTTGGACTGGTATTTCAGAATTTCAACCTCTTCCCCCAGTACACTGCGCTGCAGAACGTTACTCTGGCCCGGGAACTGATGGCCAGGGAAAACGGCGGCGAGAGCCGTGAGTCGATCCTGAAGGCCGGCAAGGAGCTTCTGGCTCAGATAGGCCTCGCAGACCGGGCGGATCATTATCCCCACCAGCTCTCCGGCGGCCAGCAGCAGCGGGTGGCAATTGCCCGGGCACTGGCCCTCCACCCCGACATTCTCTGCTTTGATGAGCCCACCTCCGCCCTGGACCCGGAGCTTACCGGTGAGGTCCTGCGGGTCATCCGCAACTTGGCCGAGCAGCACACTACCATGATTATCGTCACCCACGAGATGGCCTTCGCACGTGATGTTGCCGACCAGCTCATCTTCATGGATGGGGGCGTCATTGTGGAGCAGGGCAATCCCCACCAGGTTATTGACCATCCCAGGGAGGAGCGCACCCGCCATTTCCTGGCGCACTACTCCGAAAACTAAG
>JAEDEN010000009.1 GCA_016293265.1 Oscillospiraceae bacterium
CCCGCGTTGCCTACCGTGAGAAGATCCGCAAGACCGTCCAGAAGCAGGGCCGCCATAAGAAGCAGACCGGCGGCAGCGGCCAGTTCGGCGACGTCTGGGTCCGCTTCGAGCCCAACGAGGAGTCCGAGGAGATGGTCTTCGCCGAGGAGGTCTTCGGCGGCTCCGTGCCCAAGAACTTCTTCCCCGCCGTGGAAAAGGGCCTGCGTGAGGCCTGCGTCCATGGTCCCCTGGCGGGCTATCCCGTGGTGAACCTGAAGGCCGTCCTGTATGATGGCTCCTATCACCCCGTGGACTCCTCCGAAATCGCCTTCAAGACCGCCGCGCAGCTGGCTTACAAGGCCGCCATGCCCGAGGCCAACCCCTGCCTGATGGAGCCCGTGGGCGAGCTGAAGGTCACCGTGCCCGACAGCTACATGGGCGATGTCATCGGCGACCTGAACAAGCGCCGTGGCCGCGTTATGGGCATGGATCCCACCGGCAGCGGCGAGCAGGTCATCTCCGCTGAGGTCCCCATGGCCGAAATGACCACCTATGCCATCGACCTGCGCTCCATGACCCAGAGCCGCGGCAGCTTCACCTTCCACTTTGTCCGCTATGAGGATTGCCCCCCCATGGCCCAGGAGAAGGCCATCGCGGAGGCAAAGGCGCTGCAGGCGGAATAAGCTGTTCCGAATTCCCTGGGGCAATCCGGCCCAGGGCTCCCGCCGCAACCCCACGAAGTGGTTGCGGTGGGAAGAAGGAGGGGCAAAGAAATGGAACGGAGTTTTCGCCGCAGGGCGGAAACGGAGTGAAATGGATTTCGCCCCGACGTTTGCCCCCCCATGGCCCAGGAGAAGGCCATCGCGGAGGCAAAGGCGCTGCAGGCGGAATAAGCTGTCCCGAATCCCCTGGGGCAATCCGGCCCAGGGCTCCCGCCGCAACCCTACAGGCAGAATCTGTCATGAAACCCCCGGAAAGGCTCTTTCCGGGGGTTTTTGCGGGCGGTAAATTTTTTCGTTTTCTTGAAATTCCCTCTTTACAAATACCTGCGGATGTGGTATAAAATAATCAGTAACAAGAATTGTTATTGATAAGGGCTGAGAGGGAGGTGGAAGATGGAAGGTACACAGCGGTTCAGCAGAAAGCGCCAGGCCATTTACGAAGCGCTCCTCCGTTCCAGGGAGCACCCCAGTGCCGAGCATATCTACCAGAGCCTGAAGCCGGAGTATCCCGACCTGAGCCTGGGTACGGTGTACCGGAACATCAGGGGCATGGTGGAAAGCGGCGACGTCATCTGCGTGGGCAGCGTGGCGGGCAAGGACCGTTTTGACGCCCATGTGGAGCCCCACGCCCACCTGCTCTGCCGCTGCTGCGGCGCCGTGGTGGACGTCGAGATCACAGACGCGCTGGCCCTCCAGTGTCAGGCCACCGCCCGGGAAAACCATATTGACCTGGACCTTCGCAGCCTGCAGTTTTCCGGGCTGTGTCAAAGCTGTAAAGAGCGGGGAATTCCCGATCTGATGATCCAATAAATACAATCAATTCATTTAGGAGGATACAATTATGAAAAAGTGGGTCTGCACCGTTTGCGGTTATGTGTTTGAAGGCGAGAATCCCCCCGAGAAGTGCCCCGTGTGCAAGGTGGGCGCCGATAAGTTCGTGGAGATGAAGGCCGACGCCAAGCTGGCCGCCGAGCACGAGTACGGCATCTATGCCAAGACCGTCAAGAACAACGCCGACATCAGCGAAGAGGACAAGAAGTATATCTTCGATCAGCTTATGGCCAACTTCAACGGCGAGTGCTCCGAGGTGGGTATGTACCTGTGCATGGCCCGCATCGCTCACCGCGAGGGCTATCCCGAGGTCGGCCTGTACTGGGAGAAGGCCGCTTACGAAGAGGCCGAGCACGCTGCCAAGTTCGCAGAGCTCCTGGGCGAGGACCTGGAGGCCAACATGAAGGCCGACACCAAGGCCAATCTGGCCTGGCGCGTGGACTGCGAGTTCGGCGCCACCCAGGGCAAGTTCGACTTGGCCGCCTGCGCCAAGAAGAACGGCTTGGACGCCATCCATGACACCGTCCACGAGATGGCCCGCGACGAGGCCCGTCACGGCAAGGCTCTCAAGGGCCTGCTGGAGCGTTACTTCAAGTAAGCCGTTCAATGACAAAAAGGAGGGAATCACGTGATCTCCTCCTTTTTGCATATGGGCCTCTCTGGGGGCGCGGTTGGTGTAAAGGGGCATGGTTCATCACCTCACCGCAATTTTAGGACATATTGTCCAAAATGCCAATAGGACGATTTGCCTTATTATATACTGGATATACTGGATATACCGGAGCCGGTAATGCCGATGAAGATGCGGATTCGCGGCTTGAGGGAAGACAGGGACTTGAAGCAGCGGCAGATCGCCGAACGGCTGCGCTGTGACCAATCCCTGTATTCCAAATACGGGCGGGAGAAGCGTTCCCTGCTCCTGGAATATGCGGACAAGCTGGCGGGTTTTTACGGCGTCAGCCTGGATTGCCTGGTGGGCTCCACGGATGTGAAGACCCCCTATCCCAAAAAGTGACGGCAGTTCCGGGAAAATTCCGGATTCCATTCTATTTTTATCACCAAAAGGAGGCACATCATGGACCCAAAGGCACTTTTCAAGCTCACCTATGGCCTGTATCTCCTCACCGCCCGGGAGGACGGGAGAGACAACGGCTGCATCATCAACACCGCTATTCAGGTGGCCAGCGATCCCGTCCGGGTGGCCGTCTCGGTGCTGAAGGGCGGTATGACCCACGGCATGATCGAAAGAAGCGGCGTGTTTTGCATCAGCAGCATCACCCAGGAGGCGGACTTCGGCCTCTTCCGGCGCTTCGGGATGCAGTCGGGGCGGGAGACGGACAAATTTGAGGGATTCCCCCATACCGCCCGGGACGGGGAGGGGCTCTGCTACCTGACCAAAGACGCTAACATGACCCTCTCGGGACGGGTGGAGGAAAAGCTGGACCTGGGGACCCACACCCTGTTCGTGGCCCGGGTGACGGAGGCCCGGGTGCTGTCCCAGGCCCCCTCCTGCACCTACGCCTATTACCAGAGCCACATCAAGCCCCAGCCCCAGGAGAAAAAGGGCTGGGTGTGCGTGGTATGCGGCTATGTTTACGAGGGAGATCCCCTGCCGGAGGACTTTGTCTGCCCCCTCTGCGGCCACGGGGCAGAGGATTTCGTCCGCAGGGCATGAAGGGGCCTTGCGGGCCGCTGCGGACTGTGATAAAATAGAAAAAATCACAAAAAGGAGCGGTTCACCCATGGACATCAAGGAAAAGATCGAAGAACTGGTGGAGAAGATCCAGAGTGACAAGACCATCCTGGAGAAGTTCCGCAAAGACCCCGTTGCCACGGTGGAGGGCCTGGTGGGCATCGACCTGCCCAAGGACCAGTTGGAAAAGCTGGCGGAGGCCGTAAAGGCCAAGATCGGCATGGACAAGCTGGGAGACGCCCTGGGCGGACTGGGCAGCCTCTTCGGCAGAAAGTAAGAATCATAAAGGAAGCAGGAGGCATCCGCCTCCTGCTTCTTTTTTTCCGTATGTCCGCCTCAGGCCAGCAGAGTCTCCAGGTCCTTCAACGCCACGGTTTCCGCTTTGGAGAAGTCCGCCCCCAGGAGGGAGTCGGCGGGAATGGCCAGGTACATCCCGTTGCCCTCAATGTAAGCCCCGGAGGTGACGGCCACCACATGGCCGAATTCGTTCAGCAGCGCGCCGCCGCTGCTGCCGGAGGAGATGTCCGCCGTGGTGACCAGGGCGGGCAGGGAGGAGATGTCGGTTTCCCGCTCCACGGCGCTGACAATGCCGCTGCTGACGGAAAGCCCCAGCCCCAGGGGATTGCCCAGGGCGTAGACCGTATCCCCGGGCCGGACCTCCGCCGTGCCCGCCAGGGTGAGGGAGGCGAAGGAGGGGGTGGTGACAAGGTTGTCGCTGCGGGTGCGGGAGACCCGCAGCACCGCCAGATCCGCCTCTTCATCCGCCCAGAGGACGCCCAGCACGGGGAAGACCTCGCCGGTGGAGAGGGTGGCGGTGGCGATGAGGGCGTCCTGAATGGCGTGGTAATTGGTGATGGCCACCCCGTCGGGGGTGATGAAAAAGCCGCTGGCGCTGGCATCGGGGTCCTTTCCCATATAGCTGCTGAGGGAATCATATACCGTCAGGCAGAAAACGGCGGCCATATGGCGGTCGGCGGCCTGGCGGGGGGTAAGGCGCTGCTCCAGAAGCTCCTCCGCCCCGGAGCTGAAACGCTCCGCCAGGGCGGGCGTGCCCTGGCGGGAGAAGGTCAGGGCCTCCCGGGTCATCTGGAACAGCTCTCCCCGGGTGAGGGGACTGCCGTAGTCCCGGGAGAACAGGCCCAGCCGCAGGGCATAGAGGGCGGCGCCCTTCCCGGGGACCGTTTCCCCCAGGAGCCGCAGCACCAGGGCGCTCCACTGGTCGGCGGTGATGTATTCCCCGGCGTAGAGAAGGGGCGGGGGGAAGATGTCCTCCAGAAGCCCCTGACGGGAGAGGGCGGCCACGCTCTCCGCCGCCCAGGAGGGCACGTCGGAGTAGGGAAGGGTCCCGCCGCCGGAAATGCCCCCCAGCCGTGCCAGCAGCACCAGGGCCTGGGCCCGGGTGGCGCCGGCTTCCAGGTCATAGCCGGCGGAGGTGCCCTGCACCAGGCCCAGGGAGGAGAGAGTCCGGGCGTCCCGCAGGGCGTCTCCTTCCAGGGCCCGGGCGGCGGGCGCCCATACCAGGGCAAGGGCAAGGAGCAGGGAAATGAGCCGTTTTTTCATGGGAAGGCCTCCTGAAAGTCGAAAGAGTCGTTCTGCCGGGGCGCCAAAGGGCGGGCCGGCAGGTATGATTGTACCACCGCCGGGCGCCCTTGACAAGGAAACAACCGTTGCATCCCACCGCCGGAGCGTGGTATAATAAAACATAAGAATCAAAGAAAAGGAGTTTTTACCATGGATGTAAAAGAGATCCTTGCAAAGTGCGACCATACCCTCCTGGCGCAGACCGCCACCTGGGAGCAGATCCGGGCCATCTGCGATGACGGCATGAAGTACGGCTGCGCCAGCGTGTGCATCCCTGCCTCCTTTGTGGCCCAGGCGGCGGCATATGTGGAGGGCAAGCTCCCCATCTGCACCGTCATCGGTTTCCCCAACGGCTATGATACCACCGCCGCCAAGTGCTTCATGGCCTCCGAAGCCGTGGACAACGGCGCGGAAGAGGTGGACATGGTCATCAACCTGGGCTGGGTGAAGGAGAAAAAGTGGGAAGACCTCCTCTCCGAGATCAAGGCCGTCAAGGCGGCCTGCAAGGGCAAGCTCCTGAAGGTCATCATCGAGACCTGCTTCCTCACCCAGGAGGAGAAGATCAAGATGTGCCAGATCGTCACCGACTCCGGCGCGGAGTACATCAAGACCTCCACCGGCTTCGGCACCGCCGGCGCCACCCGGGAGGATGTGGCCCTTTTTGCCAAGCACGTGGGCCCCGGTGTGAAGATCAAGGCCGCCGGCGGCATCGCCAGCATCCGGGACGCGGAGGACTTTATCGCCCTGGGGGCCAGCCGCCTGGGCGCCAGCCGGATCGTAAAAGAAGTCAAAGCTATGGAGGAGAAATAAAAATGGGTACACCTCATAATAACGCCCCCCAGGGGGCCTTCGCAAAAACCGTCCTGATGCCCGGCGATCCCCTGCGGGCAAAGTACATCGCGGAAACCTTCCTGGAAAACCCGGAGCTGGTGAACAACGTCCGCGGCGTCCAGGGCTACACCGGCACCTACAAGGGCGTCCGGGTGTCCGTTATGGCCTCCGGCATGGGCTGCCCCGCCATCGGCATCTATTCCTATGAGCTGTTCCACTTCTTCGGCGTGGACAACATCATCCGCATCGGCTCCGCCGGAGCCATCCACCCCGGACTGAAGCTGCGGGACATCGTGATGGCCCAGGGTGCCTGCACCGATTCCAACTACGCCCACCAGTATAACCTCTCCGGCCACTTCGCCCCCATCGCCAGCTTCGAGCTGCTGGAGACCGCCGTGGCCGTGGCCCGGGAAAAGGGCGTGGAGCCCAACGTGGGCAACCTCTATTCCTCCGACGTGTTCTACAACAAGGCCGGGGATACCCTCAAGTGGGGGGAGATGGGAGTCCTGGCCGTGGAGATGGAGTCCGCCGCCCTCTACTGCAACGCCGCCGAGGCCGGCAAGCGGGCCCTGACCATCTGCACCATCTCCGACAGCCTCGTCACCGGCGAGGCCCTGCCCCCCGAGGAGCGCCAGACCTCCTTCACCCAGATGATGGAGATCGCCCTCCAGGTGGCCGTGGAAATGGACCGGAAGTAACGCCTTTACCGGACAGCTCCGCCAAAATGGCGGAGCTGTCTTGTTTTGGAAAGAAAATGGAAAGGAACTTGCAAATATATATTGAAATCAAAAGGGAAAGTTGCTATACTTATAGAACGTCCCCAGAGGGGATGGCTCCCCCCGGGGAGCAATCCAATATAAAGGAAGGTTGATTCCAATGAAGAAGTTTTTTGCAATGGCTCTTGCATTGGCCATGACGCTCTCCCTGGCTGCCTGCGGCGCCAAGAATGAGCCTGCCGCCTCTGCTCCTGCCGCTTCCGCTCCCGCTGCCTCCGCTCCCGCTGCCTCCGCTCCCGCCGATGGCATTGAGATCGCGCTGGTCACCGATGTGGGCAACATCGACGACAAGTCCTTCAACCAGGGCGCCTGGGAAGGTGTTGTGAACTATGCCGAGGCCAACGGCAAGGCATATGACTATTTCCGTCCCTCCGAGGACTCCACCGTCGCCCGTGTGGAGACCATCTCCACCGCCATCGAGAAGGGCGCCAAGGTCGTCGTCTGCCCCGGCTTCCTCTTTGAGGACGCCATCTGGGAGGTCCAGAGCCAGAATCCCGACGTGCAGTTCCTGCTGCTGGACGGCACTCCCCACAACGCTGACTACAGCGACTTCACCCAGACCGAGAACGTTGCCTGCATCCTGTATCAGGAAGAGCAGGCCGGCTTCTTCGCCGGTTACGCCGCCGTCAAGGAAGGCTACCGCAAGCTGGGCTTCATGGGCGGCATCGACGTTCCCGCCGTTATCCGCTTCGGCTATGGCTTCGTTCAGGGCGCCAACGCTGCCGCTGTGGAGCTGGGCGTTGAGAAGGACGTGTCCGTGAAGTACTGGTACTCCGGCACCTTCTCCCCCGATGACGCCATCAAGACCAAGGCTGCCGGCTGGTACACCGACGGCACCGAGGTCATCTTCGCCTCCGGCGGCGGTATCTACATCTCCATCTGTGCTGCCGCCAACGAGGCCGGCGCTAAGGTCATCGGCGTGGATAAGGACCAGTCCTTCGAGGATGCCTCCATCATCACCTCTGCCACCAAGGCTCTGACTCCCTCCGTGGAGATCGCCCTGACCAACCTGTACGCCAACGGCGGCAAGTGGGGCGCTGACTACGCCGGCAAGGTCGTCACCCTGGGCGCCAAGGACGAGTGCGTCGGCCTGCCCACCGAGACCTGGAGCATGACCAACTACACTGTGGACGAGTACAATGAGCTGTATGCCAAGGTCGTCTCCGGTGAGGTCGCCGTCTCCAACGCCACCGACGCCGCTCCCGAGGTTGCCATCGCTGTGGACTACGCCGCCTGATTTGGTGCCGGTCCGCGAATCCTGTTTTCAAAAGGCTCCGCACAGCTGTGCGGAGCCTTTTTCTCTCCCGGAACCGGCGGGGAAGAGCCCCGGCCGGCCTGCCGGCGGGAGGGGGAGGAAAATGAGAAAATTCCGCAAAAAGGCTTTTCAACCTGTGGAATTTGCTATATACTGAATAAGGTAAACTGTCCCTTGTGGGGCGTTGTGAACAAAGGAGTGATGAATTTGGCGGATTACGTGATCGAGATGCTGAACATCACCAAGGAATTCCCAGGGATCAAGGCAAATGACAATATCACTCTCCAGCTGAAAAAAGGAGAGATACACGCCTTGCTTGGTGAGAACGGCGCAGGAAAATCCACCCTGATGAGCGTGCTGTTCGGGCTGTACCAGCCGGAACAGGGCTGCATCAAAAAAAATGGCGAGGTTGTGAAGATCAACAACCCCAACGACGCCAACGCTCTGCATATCGGCATGGTCCACCAGCACTTCAAGCTGGTGGAGGTATTTTCCGTGCTGGATAATATCATTTTGGGCGTGGAACCCAACAAGATGGGCTTCCTGCAGAAGAAAGAGGCCCGGAAAAAGGTGGTGGAGCTGTCGGAGCGCTACGGGCTGAAGGTGGATCCGGACGCCCTGGTGGAGGATATCTCCGTGGGTATGCAGCAGCGTGTGGAGATCCTGAAGATGCTCTACCGGGACAACGAGATCCTCATCTTCGATGAGCCCACCGCCGTACTTACTCCCCAGGAGATCGACGAGCTGATGGAGATCATGCGGGGCTTCGCCGCCGAGGGGAAGAGCATCCTCTTCATCACCCACAAGCTGGCGGAGATCATGTCCGTGGCCGACCGCTGCACCGTGCTGCGCAAGGGCAAGTACATGGGCACCGTGGAGATCAAGAATACCACCAAGGAGGAGCTGTCCCGGATGATGGTGGGCCGGGACGTGAACTTTGCCGTGGAGAAGGCCCCCGCCAAGCCCGGCGAGGTGGTCCTGGATGTCCAGGGCGTGACGGTCCCCTCCAGGCTGCATAAGAACAACGCGGTGAGCAACGTGTCCTTCCAGGTCCGCCGGGGAGAGATCGTGTGTCTCGCCGGTATCGAGGGCAACGGCCAGACCCAGTTTGTCCATGCCCTCACGGGGCTGGAGGCCATGTCCGCCGGCTCCATCCGCCTCTGCGGCCAGGATATCACCAAGGCCAGCATCCGGGAGCGGTCCAAGCTGGGCATGAGCCACATCCCCGAGGACCGGCACAAGCACGGCCTGGTCCTGGACTATACCCTGGAGGAGAACATGGTGCTCCAGCGGTACTGGCAGCCGGAGTTCCAGAACCACGGCTTCATCAAGTTCGGCGCCGTGCGCCAGTATTCCGACCGGCTGATCCAGGAGTATGACGTCCGCTCCGGCCAGGGCAGTGACACCGTGGCCCGGGCCATGTCCGGCGGCAACCAGCAAAAGGCCATCATCGCCCGGGAGATCGACCGGAATCCCCAGCTGCTGGTGGCGGTCCAGCCCACCCGCGGCCTGGACGTGGGCGCCATCGAGCATATCCACAAGCAGCTGGTGGCCCAGCGGGACGCCGGCAGCGGCGTGCTGCTGGTGAGCCTGGAGCTGGATGAGGTGATGAATGTCTCCGACCGCATCCTCGTCATGTACGAAGGGGAGATCGTGGGCGAATTTGACCCCAAGCACGTCACCGTGGAGGAGCTGGGCCTGTATATGGCCGGCGCCAAGCGGATGGGAAAGGAGGACTGAGGAATGAAAAAGCTGCTGCAGAAAAAGGGAATGACCAGCGTCCTCGCCTCGGTCATCTCCATCGTGGTGGGCCTGCTGTTTGGCCTTGTGGTGCTGTACATCGTCAACGCCCCCATGGCCTGGGAGTGCTTCGTGTCCATGCTGACCACGGGCCTGGCCAGCCCCGCCAAGTTCTCCAAGGTGCTCTACCAGGCGGCGCCCCTGGTGATGACCGGCCTTTCCGTGGGCTTTGCCTTTAAGACGGGCCTGTTCAATATCGGCGCCTCGGGGCAGTACACCGTGGGCGCCTTCGCCGCCCTGGTGACCGCCATCATCTTCCAGATGCCCTGGTATGTGTGTATGCTGGCCGGCGCCCTGGCCGGCGCCTTCTGGGGCCTGTTTCCCGGCCTGTTCAAGGCCCTGTTCAACGTCAACGAGGTCATCACCTCCATCATGTTCAACTGGATCGGCCTGTTCGTGGTGAACCTGTGCCTGCTGAACATGGAGAAGATGTTGCCCCCCTTCTGGGTGCCCTCCCCCATCAAGGACCGCACCGCCAGCCTGAAATACGCCAACCCCTCCGCCATCATCCCCAAGGCGGGGCTGGACGAGCTGTTCAGCTCCCCCTATATCAACATCAGCATCATCCTGTCCGTGCTGTTTGCCATCCTGATGTATGTGGTGCTGAACAAGACCACCTTCGGCTATGAGCTGAAGGCCTGCGGCCACAACCGGGACGCCGCCCAGTATGCCGGCATCAACGCCAAGCGGAACATCGTGCTGTCCATGGTCATCGCCGGCGCCCTCTCCGGCGTGGCGGGCGGGCTGTACTACCTGTCCGGCGAGGCGGAGTACAACATCCTGAAGGTCCTGCAGGCCATGGGCTTCAACGGTATCCCTGTGGCCCTGCTGGCCACCAGCCACCCCATCGGCACCATTTTCTCCGCCCTCTTTGTCTCCTATATCCAGGTGGGCGGTGAATCCATGCAGCCCCACTTCGCCGTGGAGATGATCGACATCATCATCTCCGTCATCATCTACCTGGCTGCCTTCGCCCTGCTGACCAAGGACCTCATCGGCCGCCTGGTCAAGACGGATAAGGGCAACGTCAACGCCGAGCCCGCCCCCGAGGAGGCGCCGGCGGCGCCTGACGGAGCCGGAAAGGAGGACAACGTATGAAGATCTTAGCCGACGTACTGAGCGCCACGATCCTCTTCGCGGTGCCCCTTCTGCTGGTGGCGCTGGGCGGTATGTTCTCCGAGCGCTCCGGCGTAATCAACATCGCCCTGGAGGGTATCATGATTATCGGCGCCCTGGCGGGCTGCCTGACCCTGCAGTGGCTGGACCCCGCCGTTCAAAACGGCATGAACGGCCAGTTGGCCACCCTGGTGGCCCTGCTGGCCGCAGGCGCGGCGGGCGTGCTGTTCTCGCTGCTGCTGGCCTTCGCCTCCATCAACCTGCGGGCGGACCAGACCATCGGCGGCACAGCGCTGAACACCTTCGCCCCCGCCTTCGCCATCGTCCTCACCTGGGCGGTCCAGGGCCAGGGCCAGACCACCATCATGGTACCCTCCTGGACCAAGATCACCCAGGCCACCCTTGGCATCGAGGCCCAGGATACCTTCTGGCAGAATTTCCTCTTCAAGAGCCTGTATATCAGCACCTTTGTCACCATCCTGCTCTTCGCGGCGGCGGTGATCCTGCTCTACCGCACCAAGTTTGGCCTTCGGCTCATGGCCTGCGGCGAGCATCCCCAGGCGGCGGACAGCGTGGGCATCAACGTCTACCGGATGCGCTACGCCGGCGTGATGATCTCCGGCTTCCTGGGCGGCGTGGGCGGACTGTCCTTTGTCTTCGCCGTGGGCGGCTACCAGTCCAATGTGGCGGGCTATGGCTTCCTGGCCCTGGCGGTGATGATCTTCGGCAACTGGAAGCCCTGGAGCATCCTGGGCGCGTCGCTGTTCTTCTCCCTGTTCAAGGTCATCGGCAACTACGCCAGTTCCATTCCCTTCCTGCCCAAGTTTGAGGGAGTGGAGGGCACCAGCACCTACCTGTGGCCCATGATCCCCTACATCGTGACCATGATCCTGCTGATCCTGACCTCCAAGAAGTCCCGCGCCCCCAAGGCCGAGGGCATCCCCTACGATAAGGGCCAGCGGTAAAACTGAATACAGACCGTAGAATATCCAAGAAAAATACCCCCTGTTGTCGAATTCCGGCAGCAGGGGGCCTTTTTTCGTGGCGAAAACGGGTGGGGCAGCGGAGGGACGCCTTGGAAAGGGCCCTCCCGCGCCGGATGTGGGGACGGCCGGTTCAAAGCATGGGCCACACCAGGGCGGCCAGCAGGGCGGAGAGGGCTCCCTGGGCCGCCTTGCCCCGGAGGTGGTACTTCAGGGAGAGGCCCTCCGTCACCGCCGCCGTCTGGCACAGCACGCTCAGTCCTCCAAAGCCCGTGCAGGCGGCGGCCAGGAGGAAGCCCGCCCTGTCCGGCCGCAGCAGCGGCGTCAGGGAGAAAAGCTCCAAGGCTCCCACCGCCGCCGCGCCCCATGGCCCGCCCAAGGAGGCAAGGGGCCGGGAGAGGACGTAGAAGAACACCACGAAGCCGCAGACGGAGACCATGGCGGCGGCGCTTTCCCGGACAGCGGCCACGAAAGCTCCGGGAAGGGAAAAGGCTTTACAGCAAACGGCCTCCGGGGCTTTGCCCCGCCGCCCTCCGCCTCCCCGGAACATGAGCCCCGCCAGCAGGGCGGAGAGGACGTGGATGAGCCAGAGCCAAAGCCCCGCCCGGAAGCTGCCGAACACCCCCTGGCCCAGGACGGTGATGAGGAACACGGGGTTGGAGTTGCTGCAGAAGGCCAGGAGCCGCTCCGCCTCCTCCTTTGTCAAAAGGCCCTGGCTGTAAAGGCCCGCCGCCGTCCGGGCGCCTACGGGATATCCCCCCACCAGTCCCAGGAGCAGCGCGGAGCTGGCGCATCCCGGCAGGCGGAACAGGGGTGTCATCAGGCCCGCCAGGTGGGGGGCCACCCACTCCCCGAAGCCCAGGGAGATAAGCAGGGAGGACACGCTCAGGAAGGGGAAGAGGGCCGGCACCACCGAGGCGGCGCAAAGGGAAAGGGCCTCCACGGCCCAGGCCCGCAGGAGCCTGCTTTCCACCAGGAACCACACCAGCAGGCCGCAGAGGAGCAAAAGAAGGCCGCGGCGCGGCTGTTTCATGTCCATCCCTCCCCTCTGGCTCTTTTCTATGCGGCCCCCGCCCGCCTCATGCCTGGGGACAGGCAAGGAAAGCCCCCGCCCCGCATACCCTTTTCATGAGGTGAAGGCTATGGAACGAGAAAAAAGGGGGCGGAAGGTCCTTTCCGCCGTGGCGGAGCTGTTCGACCTGCCGGGGGACGTGGTGGCGGGACTGCCTCATCTGGAGATGATCGGCCAGCGGCAGTTGTTTTTGGAGCACCACACCGGCATCCTCTCCTACAGTGAGGAGCAGATCGACGCCAACACCACCGCCGGAGTGCTGCGCGTCACGGGGGCGGGGCTGAACCTTCTGGCCATGACGGCGGAGGAGCTGCGCATCGGCGGACGCATCGACGCGGTGGAGTGGGTGGCGCCATGATGAGGCGCCTGGTCAACGGCCTGCGGGGGCAGGTCACGCTGCGGGTGGAAAGCCCCTTTCCGGAGCGGATCCTGAACCTCTGCGGCGAGCACGGCATCGCCTTCTGGGACCTGTCCTGGGAGGGGGAGAACTGCTTCACCTGCCGCATTTCCCGCACCGACCTTGCCGCCTTCCGCCGGGCGGTGGAAAAGGCCGAATGCGTGGCGACGCCCCTGCGCCGCCAGGGGGCGCCCTATTTCCTGAAGCGGCTTTTGGGCCGTCCGGCCCTGGCCGTGGGAGCGGTGGGCTGCGCCATGAGCCTGTTCCTCGGCTCCTTTTTCATCTGGGAATTCCGGGTGGAGGGCAACGAGACCGTCCCCACGGAGACCATCCTGCGGGCTTTGGAGGAAAACGGCGTCACCATCGGCACCTTTGGCCTGTCCCTGGACGGGGAGGACCTGCGCAACCACATCCTGCTGGAGGTGCCGGAGCTGATGTGGCTGACGGTGAATGTCTCCGGCTGCCGGGCCGACGTCCAGGTGCGGGAGCGGGTGATGGCCCCGGAGATCATCCGCCGCCGTCCCCCCTCCAACCTGGTGGCCCGGCGGGCGGGGCTGGTGCTGGAGGTCAACGCCCTGGGGGGCGTCAAGTGCGTGGTGCAGGGCAGCAGCGTGGAGGAGGGGCAGCTCCTCCTCTCCGGTGTGGAGGACACCGGCACC
Source organism: Oscillospiraceae bacterium (assembly GCA_016293265.1). Taxonomy (GTDB): domain Bacteria; phylum Bacillota; class Clostridia; order Oscillospirales; family Oscillospiraceae; genus Oscillibacter. The sequence continues at coordinate 13,696 of JAEDEN010000009.1, forward strand.
TTCGGCGCACGCACCACCGCCGGGCTGGGGGAGGTGACGGCCCGGACCTGGCACACCCTCACCACCACCGTCCCCCTGGCGGCGGCGGAGAAGCGCTCCGCCGGGGAGAAAAGGAGATATTCCCTGATTTTTGGCAAGCACCGGGTAAAATTCTTTTCAAACAGTAGCATCGAAGGGGCGAAATATGATAAAATAACCGAAAGGTTTCCCCTGACCCTTCTGGACGTCCCCCTGCCGGTGACGGTGGAGCGGGAGACCTGGCGCTTTTACGAAACGGAGAGCGCCCGCCGCTCCGTCCCCCAGGCGAAGGCCCTGGGGGAGGCGGTTTTGCGCGCCCGCCTGGAAGAGGAGGTGGCTCCCTACGGCCAGGTGGTGTCCACCCTCTGCTCCTCCCGGGAGACGGGGGAAGGGCTGGAGGTGACCCTCCGGGCCGAGTGCCGGGAGAGCATCGGAAAGCTGGTGCCCATTTACGTGGATGAAACGGAGGGGACCCCTCCGTCATGATACAGGAGTGAAGAAATTGGAACAGCGAATCAGCATCGAGCGGCTGGAACAGGCCGTGAACATCTTCGGGTCTTTTGACGAGAACATCCGCCTTTTGGAGCAGGAGTTCCATGTGACCGTGGTGAACCGGGAGGGGGAGCTTCGGGTGGAGGGCGAAGCGGAGGACGTGATGCTCTCCGCCAAGGCCATCCAGGCCCTGCTGACCCTCTCCTCCCGGGGGGAGATCATCGGCGAGCAGAACGTGCGCTATGTCATCGGATTGGTCCGCGCCGGCAAGGAGGAGCAGATCACGGAGCTGACGGGGGACGTTTTGTGCATCAGCGCCAAGGGCCGCCCCATCAAGCCCAAGACCATCGGCCAGAAGGAGTATATCAAGTCCGTCCTGCACAACACCATCACCATCGGCGTGGGCCCCGCCGGCACGGGCAAGACCTATCTGGCGGTGGCCGCCGCCGTCCAGGCCTTCCGGGATAAGCAGGTCAACCGCATCATCCTCACCCGTCCGGCGGTGGAGGCCGGGGAGCGGCTGGGCTTCCTCCCCGGGGACCTGCAGTCCAAGGTGGATCCCTACCTCCGGCCCCTGTACGACGCCCTGTTCGATATGCTGGGGGCGGAGACCTATCAGAAATACCTGGAGCGGGGCAACATTGAAGTGGCGCCCCTGGCCTATATGCGGGGCCGCACCCTGGACGACAGCTTCATCATCCTGGACGAGGCCCAGAACACCAGCCGGGAGCAGATGAAGATGTTTCTCACCCGCCTGGGCTTCGGCTCCAAGATCGTCATCACCGGCGACGTGACCCAGATCGACCTGCCCGACGGCAAGGCCAGCGGCCTCAGGGAGGCCATGCGGGTGCTGCGCCACGTGGAGGGCATCGGCATCTGCGAGCTGACCAACGCCGACGTTGTGCGCCATGTGATGGTCCAGCGCATCGTCAAGGCCTATGAGGACTACGAGACAGCGAAAAACGGCGGAAAGGGGCGGAAATAATGTACAAGACCCATCGCTTTATCATCACCAGCGACATTTCCGAAACCGTGGACAAGGGTTCTGCCGCCCTGATCCGCAAGGTCCTCCGCACGGCCCTGGCGGCGGAGGGCATGACCCTTCCCTGCGAGGTGGACGTGCTCCTTACCGACGATGGGGGCATCCACGCCGTGAACCTGGATATGCGGGGAGTGGACCGGCCCACCGATGTGCTGAGCTTTCCGGAATTCGACCTGAAACCCGGGGAGCACCCCGGCAGGGAGGACGCGGACCCCGGCACGGGCCTCATTCCCCTGGGTGACATGGTGATCTCCCTGGAGCGGGTGGCCGCCCAGGCCAGGGAATACGGCCATTCCCGCAGGCGGGAGCTTGCCTACCTGGTGACACACTCCGTGCTGCACCTGCTGGGCTACGACCACCTGGACGAGGGGGAGGAGAAGAAGCGGATGCGGGAGCGGGAAGAGGCAATCCTGGCCCTGCTGGAGATCACGAGAGCGTAAAAGGGCCTTCCCGCCGGCTTCCGGCAGAGGATGGGCCGCACCCGTCCCCGCCTTGCCGCATAGGATAGGCCGAGGTGATTTGGGATGGTAGTATTGCAAGAGGGCATCATCGCCTTTCTTTCCGCCGTGGGACTCACCACGGTGGTGTGGCTGTCTGCCGGGGTCCTTTTCCGGGCGGGACGGCCCAGCGTGCCGGGACTGCTGCTGGTTTTGCCCCTGCGGGGGGAGGCCCCGGCCATGGAGGCGGATATGCGGGAACTGCGGCGGCTGCAGGGGCGTCTGCCCGGCGCGCGGATCGTGCTGGCGGACTGCGGCCTGACCGATGACGCCCGGGGACTGGCCCAATACCTGGCGGACCGGGAGGAGGACGCCGCCCTGGTGAACGCCGGGGACTTCCGGGTGGAGTAGACGAAAGAGGAGAAGCATGGAAGAACTGACCACGGTGGACGGCACCGTACATAGCCTGATTTTTCAAAACGCCGAAAACGGCTATACCGTCCTCCGCCTTCTGACCGTGGAGGGGGAGGTGGTCACCGTGGTGGGCTGCATTCCCTGCGTGGCCCCCGGCGAGCATCTGACGGTGAGCGGCGTGTGGGAGCAGCATCCCCAGCACGGGGAGCAGCTTCGCGCCGTGGAGCTGGAGCGGTCCCTGCCCGAGGACGAGGAGGAGATCATGAGCTACCTCTCCTCCGGGGTGTGCAAGGGGGTGGGCCCCGCCACCGCGGCGCGCATCGTGGAGCGCTTCGGGGCGGAGGCCCTGGATGTTTTGGAGCGGGAGCCGGAGCGGCTGGCCACCGTCCGGGGCATCACCGCCAAGAAGGCCCGGGAGATGTCGGAGAGCTTCCGCCGCCACATGGGCCTGCGGCGGCTGATGGCCTTTCTGGCCCAGTACCAGCTCCCCCCTATCCTTGCCATGCAGCTTCGCATCCAGTACGGCGACGGGGCGCTGGAAATGGTGCGGAGCAACCCCTATCTGCTCTCCACGGACTTTTGCGGAGTGGAGTTCTCCGTCACCGACGAGATCGCCATGAGCATGGGTTTTTCCGCCGACTGCGAGGCAAGACTCCAGGCGGCGGTGACCTTTGAGCTCTCCCACAACGAGAATAACGGCCATGTGTTTCTGCCCCGGCCCAAGCTCATCGCCGCCACGGCCCAGCTTCTGGGATGCGGGGAAAGCCTGCCTGAGGTGGCTCTGGACGCCCTCATCGCCCGGGGGGCCGTGGTGCAGGAGCAGGTGGCAAACGTACAGGCCTGCTATTTGAAGCGCCTCTGGGAGGCGGAGGTATCCGCCTGCGCCCGGCTGAACGTGCTTTTGGAGGCGGAGGCGGATGTGAGCCGCCAGGCGGAGCGGGCCGTTGCGGAGATCGAAGACGCCCAGGGCATCACCTACGCCCCCCAGCAGCGCCAGGCCGTGGCCCTGGCCGCCCGGAGCGGGGTGCTGATCCTCACCGGCGGCCCCGGCACCGGCAAGACCACCACCGTCCGGGGCATCATGGCCCTGTTCCAGAAGATGGGGCTGGACATCGTCCTGGCGGCCCCCACAGGCCGGGCCGCCAAGCGCATGAGCGAGCTCACCGGCGGTATGGAGGCCCAGACCATCCACCGCCTGCTGGGCATGAACTGGAACGAGAGCACCCATCAGGTGACCTTTGCCAAAACGGAAAAGGAGCCCCTGGAGGCGGACGCCGTCATCGTGGACGAGATGAGCATGGTGGACCTGTCCCTCTTTTCCGCCCTGCTGCGGGCCCTGCGCCCCGGCACCCGGCTGGTGCTGGTGGGGGACGCCGACCAGCTCCCCTCCGTGGGGGCGGGCAACGTCTTTTCCGACCTGATCCGCAGCGGCCGGGTGGAGACCGTCTTTTTGCGCCAGGTCTTCCGCCAGGCGGAGCAGTCCGCCATCATCCGCAACGCCCACGCCGTGAACCTGGGGGAGCCACCCCGCCTTACCAACGACCAGGAGGACTTTTTCTTCCTCTGCCGCCGGGAGGCCCAGCGGGCCGTGTCCACCGTGGTGGAACTTTGCAAAAGCCGCCTGCCCGGCAAAATGGGCTTCCCCGCCGACCAGATCCAGGTCCTTACCCCCACCCGGAAGGGCCCCAGCGGCACGATCCACCTCAACCGCCTGCTGCAGGAGGCACTGAATCCCCCTGCCCCCGGCAAGCGCCAGCTCCAGTGGGGCGAGCGCCTCTTCCGGGAGGGGGACCGCATCATGCAGACCCGGAACAATTACGACGTGGTCTGGGAAAAGGAGGACGGCACCGTGGGGGTGGGGATGTTCAACGGCGACGTGGGCCGCATCCTTCAAATCGACGACGGCGGGGAGTGGCTGACGGTGGATTTCGACGGCCGCAGCGCCCTTTACAGCGTGGAGATGCTCAGCGAGATCGACCTTGCCTATGCCCAGACCGTCCACAAGGCCCAGGGCAGCGAATACCGCTGCGTGGTGCTGTGCGCCATGCCCGCTGCCCAGTCCCTGATGGTGCGGGGCGTACTCTATACCGCCATCACCCGGGCCAGGGAGCTTCTGGTGGTGGTGGGGGACGACGCCGTTCTCCGCACCATGGCGGAAAACGACCGCCGGCAGAGGCGGTATTCGGGCCTGCGGTGGCGCCTGGCCCACAGCGGAAAGGAGACCCCGTGAAGCCCGGCGCCCTGCTGGACCTGCTCTTCCCGCCCAAGTGCCCCTTCTGCGGCAGGATCACGGAGAAAAACGGCATCTGCCCTGCCTGCGAAAGGGAGCTTCCCTGGACCGCGGGCAGGGAGGCCCTGCGGGAGGGGGATGGCCTTCGCTGCGCCGCGCCCCTTTGGTACGAGGGCCTTGCCCGGGAGGGGCTGCTGCGCTTCAAGTTCCGGGGCGGCGCTTCCGCCGGGGCCTTGGGAGCCCTGGTGGCCCGCTGCGCGGCGGAGGAGCTCTCCGGGGAATTCGATACCGTCACCTGGGTGCCGGTGAGCCGGAAGCGGCTGCGCAAGCGGGGCTTTGACCAGGCCCGGCTGCTGGCCCGGGAGGCCGCCCGCCTTTGGGACACGGAGCCGGTGGAGCTTCTCGTCAAAATACGGGACAACCCGCCCCAGTCCGGCATCCGGGAGAGGGCCGCCCGGCGGGCCAACGTCCTGGGGGTCTACAGGATGGCCCCCGGCGCCGTGGCGGCGGGCAGGCGCATCCTCCTCATCGACGACATCTGCACCACCGGGGAGACATTGAGGGAGTGCGCCCGGGTCCTGAAGGACGCCGGGGCCGAAAGCGTGGTCTGCGCCGCCGCGGCCCACGCCAGGGAACAACCGAAGAAGGGATGATCCGGGGCCGCTTTTGCTGAAAGCGGCCCTGTCCGTTGAAGAGGGCTGAAAAAATTGCGTCTGCCCCGGGACAATGGCGGAAATGGGGTTGCAATCCAAAAAAGTTCCCGTTATAATAGATTCTGCATGAGTATAATGACGTTAAATCGTTTATATTAATAGAAAGAACTATGAGGTGGAATTATGTCCATGGCAAAGGATATCGGTATCGACCTTGGTACTGCTTCTGTATTGGTATTTGTAAAGGGAAAGGGCATCGTGCTCAACGAGCCCTCCGTGGTGGCGATGGATAAGACCACGGGCAAGCTTTTGAAGGTGGGCGCCGAGGCCCAGGCCATGCTGGGCCGTACCCCCGGCAACATCGTGGCCATCCGTCCCCTGCGGGAGGGCGTCATCTCCGACTATGACATGACGGAGCGGATGCTCCGGGAGTTCATCCATAAGGTGGCGGGCTTCTCCTTCATCAAGCCCCGGGTCATCATCTGCGTTCCCTCCGGCATTACGGAGGTGGAAGAGCGCGCCGTCATCGACGCGGGCATCCAGGCCGGCGCCCGGAAGGTGTACCTCATCGAGGAACCTGTGGCCGCCGCCATCGGCGCGGGCATCGACATCGCCAAGCCCGACGGCCATATGGTGGTGGATATCGGCGGCGGTACCGCCGACATCGCCGTCATCTCCCTCAGCGGCGTGGTGGAGTCCGCCTCCATCAAGATCGCAGGCGACCAGCTCAACGAGGCTGTGGTGAAGTATATGCGCCGCAAGCACAACCTGCTGGTGGGCGAGCGCACCGCCGAGGAGATGAAAAAGCAGATCGGCTGCGTGTTCCCCAAGGAGGAAGAGGAGACCATGGATGTGAAGGGCCGCTGCCTGCTCACCGGCCTGCCCCGTGTGGTCACCGTCAGCTCCGCGGAGATGATGGACGCCTTTGAGGAGCCTGTGGAGCGCATCATGGAGGCCATCCACTCCGTTCTGGAGCGCACGCCCCCTGAGCTGGTGGCGGATATCTCCACCAACGGCATCATCATGACCGGCGGCGGCAGCCTGGTCTCCGGCTTCGACAAGCTGGTCTCCGCCCGCACCGGCATCAACACCGTGATCGCCGAGGATGCCATCTCCTGCGTGGCCCTGGGCACCGGCAAGAGCCTGGACTCCCTGAACAATATGCAGGACGGCACCATGAACCTCTCCCGCCGCAAGCAGATGAACTGAAAAAACGTGCAGAGGAGCTGGGGGGACCGGCTCCTCTTTTATCGGAGATGATGGAATATGCTTACTTTTAAACCGGTGACCAAACGGGACGCCAATACGCTGCGCCGCTATTACCAGAACTGCAATTACGGCCTTTGCGAGTATTCCGTGGGCACCAAGCTCATGTGGCGGGAGGTTCTGGGCACCGTCTGGACGGAGTGCGCCGGGTGCCTGGTGGCCCGCAGCGGCGAAAAGGGCCGCTATACCTTTGACTACCCCGTTCCCGGCCCGGAGGGGGATGTGGACGGGGCCCTTGACGCCATCGGGGAGTGGTGCAGGGAGCAGGGGGTGCCCCTGCGGTTTTTTGTGGTGCCTGAGGACAAGGTCTGCCATCTCTTCCACCGCTATCCCTACCTCTGCGTCAGCGACAACCGCACCTGGCGGGACTATGTGTACTACCGGCAGGATTTGCAGCTCTTCGCGGGGCGGCGGTATTCCGGCCAGCGGAACCACATCAAAAAATTCCGGGCCCAGTGGCCGGAGGCGGAGCTGCGCCGCCTGAGCGCCGCCGATGCCCCCGCCGTGGAACGCTTTTGGGCGGACTATGAGGCGGAGTTCCCCAAGGGGGACAACAAAAAGGCCCGGGACGAGCTGAAGTTGGCAAAGGATATGCTGAAGATGCTCTCCAGGCCCTATTTCATCGGCGGAGGGCTCTTCGACGGGGAAAAGCTCATCGCCCTGTCCCTTGCGGAAAAGTGCGGCGAGACCCTGATTATTCACATCGAAAAGGCCCTGTACTCCTATACCGGCGTATATCCCACCCTGGTGCAGGAATTCGCCGCCGCCTTTGGGGAGGGCTGCGTCTATATCAACCGGGAGGACGACGCCGGGGACCGGGGCCTTCGCACCTCCAAGCTGCAATACGGCCCGGCGAAGCTGGCCTCCAAATACTGCATCGAGGTACAAAATGAGCTGGCGCGCCACGTGGCGGCCATCCCCACCCTGAAGACCCCCCGGCTGACCCTGACGGAGCTGCGGGAGGAGGACATCCCCGCCTATAACGCCCTGGTGCTGGACGGGGACCGCAACCGCTGGTGGGGCTATGACGACGTGGGCGGCCTTGGCGGCCCCGTGGGGGAGCGGAGCTTTTTTGAGGTGGCCCGGAGGGACTTTGAAAACCGCCTGGCGGTGAATTTCGCCGTCCGCCTGGAGGGAAAGCTCATTGGCGAGGCCGTCCTCTACAATTTCGACGGCCGGGGCGCCGCGGAGCTGGGCTGCCGCATCAGCGCCGCCTACGCCGGACACGGATACGGCACTGAGGCCTTCGCGGCAGCGGCGGACTGGGGCCTTTACCAGGTGAACCTGGAGCGGGTCGTGGCCAAATGCTTCAAGGAGAACGCCCCCTCCTACCGGATGCTCTCCTCCTGTATGCGGAAAAAGGGGGAGGACGAAACCTTCTTCTATTTTGAAAAACCCGTATAAAAAAAGAGGACGCCCAGGCGTCCTCTTTTTTTGGATCACAGGTTACTGCACGCAGGCCATGCCCCGCTTCAGGGCTTCCAGGTTCAGGGGGATGAACTTTGCCTTGGGGCCGGTGAAGATCTGGTGGATCATCCGCTCCACCGTTTCCCTCTTCAGGGCGCCGGTGGCGCCTACATAGGCCCCCAGCATCACCATGTTGGCCACCTTCAGGTTGCCCAGTTCGTAGGCGATGTCCTCGCAGGGGACGTAGACGGTGCGCACGTCCTGGCGGGAAAAGGTCTCGGTGACCACGGAGCTGTTGATGAACACCACGCCGCCGCTTTGCACCTTGGGACCGAACTTTTCGATGGAGGGGGCGTTCATGGCGATCAGCTCCGTGGGATAGGTGAATACGGGGGAGCCGATGGGCCTGGTAGAAAGGACCACGTGGCAGTTGGCGGTGCCGCCCCGCATCTCAGGGCCGTAGGAGGGGGCCCAGGTGACAAAAAAGCCCTCTTCCATGCCGGCTTCCACAAGGTTCTTGCCGATGGACATGACGCCCTGGCCGCCAAAGCCGGAAATGATGATTTCCTTCTTCATCTTACTTCACCTCCGCGTCCGCGCCGGCGTCCTTGATGACGCCGAGAGGATAGTAGGGGATCATGTTTTCCTTCAGCCACTGGACGGCCTTCACCGGCGTCATGCCCCAGTTGGTGGGGCAGGTGGACAGGACTTCCACGAAGGTGAAGCCCTCCCGGTCCATCTGCTTCTGGAAGGCCTTCTTGATGGCCCGCTTGGCCTTGTTGATGTTGGCGATATCGGTGACGCAGACCCGCTCGGCGTACACGCAGCCGTCCAGGGTGGAGAGCATCTCCGCCACCCGGATGGGCTTGCCCGCCTGCTCCACGGTGCGGCCCGACTGGCAGGTGGTGGCCCGCTGGCCGATGAGGGTGGTGGGGGCCATCTGGCCGCCGGTCATGCCGTAAATGGCGTTGTTGACGAAAATGGTGGTGAACTTCTCGCCCCGCATGGCGGCGTGGACGATCTCCGCCGCGCCGATGGAGGCAAGGTCGCCGTCGCCCTGGTAGGTGAACACCGCCTGGTCGGGATGGGTGCGCTTGACGCCGGTGGCAACGGCGGGGGCGCGGCCGTGGGCGGCCTCCAGCATATCGCAGTTGAAGTAGTTATAGGCAAAGACGGAGCAGCCCACAGGGCATACGCCGATGGCGCTGTCCAGAAGGCCCAACTCCACCAGGGACTCCGCCACCAGCTTGTGGATGATGCCGTGGTTGCAGCCGGGGCAGTAGTGCAGCTCCTTGTCGGTCAGGCCCGGGGTCTTCTGATATACGATGGCCATATCACTTTACCTCCTTGATGACCTTCCGGGCGGCGTCCACCATGTCTTCCACGGTGGGCATCATGCCGCCGGCGCGGCCGAGATAGGAAATGGGCTTGCGGCCCTCCACCGCCAGGCGGACGTCGTCCAGCATCTGGCCGGTGGAGCTGAGCTCAATGTCCAGGATTCCCTTGACGTGGTCCTCGCCGGCAAGGCGGCCCAGGGCCTCCCCGGGGAAGGGCCAGAGGGTGATGGGCCGGAAGAGGCCCACCTTGATGCCCTCGGCGCGGAGGGCTTCCATGGCGGACAGGGCGATGCGGGCGGGGGTGCCGTAGGCGGTGATGATGAGCTGGGCGTCCCCGCAGTCCACCGTTTCAAAGCGGACTTCCTTTTCCTCCATGAGGGCGTACTTTTCCGTCAGGTGCTCGTTGTGGTGGTCGCACTCCTCCGGGTCGATGTACAGGGAGTTGATGATGTTGGTGTGGCTGCGGCCCTTCTTGCCGCAGGCGGCCCAATCCTTGGGGGGGAGGTCCCTCTTTTTCACCTCATGCCACTCAATGGGCTCCATCATCTGGCCGATGAGGCCGTCCATCAGCACCATGACGGGGTTGCGGTAGGCGTCGGCGATGTCAAAGGCCTCCTGGACGAAGTCCACGGCCTCCTGCACGTTGGAGGGGGCCAGGACCACGGTGCGGTAATCGCCGTTGCCGCCGCCCCGGGTGGCCTGGTAGTAGTCTCCCTGGGCGGGCTGGATGGTGCCCAGGCCCGGGCCGCCCCGCATACAGTTGACGATGACGGCGGGCAGCTCCGCGCCGGCCAGGTAGGTGATACCCTCCTGCTTGAGGCTGATGCCGGGGGAGGAAGAGGAGGTCATGGCCCGCTTGCCGGTGCCGGCGGCGCCGTAGACCATGTTGATGGCGGCCAGCTCCGATTCAGACTGGACGAACACGCCCCCCGCCTTGGGCAGATGCACGGACATATACTCCGGCACCTCGCTCTGGGGAGTGATGGGGTATCCGAAGAAGCAGTCGCAGCCGGCGCGGATGGCCGCCTCGGCGATGGCTTCGTTGCCTTTCCAAAGTTCCTTTGCCATTTGTGTGACCTCCTTCCTTAAAACTTTTCCACGGTGATGATGGAGTCGGGGCAGATCTTGGCACAGCTTGCGCAGGCGATGCACAGCTCCATATCCTTCACCGCCGCGGGGTGATAGCCCTTGCGGTTGATGGTGGACGGGTCGATGATGACGATGTGCTTGGGGCATACGGTGGTGCAAAGCTCGCAGCCCTTACAGCGGTCAGAATCAAATGTAACCTTGGCGCTCATATGGGTGGGCTCCTCCTTCCTGATGCGTGGGTCATTCCCACGGCTTTTTCATTTGGATGGTGATGGGGAACAGGGGCTGGGGAAGATCGGCCAGCTGGCCGGCAAAACGCTGGTGGACCATGTGGCAGACCACGGGGATGCCCGTTTCCAGGGAGACGGAGGCGGCAAGGGCGGCCCCTTTCCGGACCTCCTCCGGCGTGGTTTCGCCGCAGAGGTGGGTGTTGTTCACGATGCCCGTGCAGCAAAGGCCTGTCACCGCCTCGATATCCCGGAGATAGCGGATGGCGGCCTCCTTTTCCCGGACCTCCGGGCGGTTGGCGTTGAGGACGTAGAGGAGCTGGTGGTCCTCCATTTGGATCCGGGGCCGGAACCGGGCCAGGACCCTGGCTCCCACGGGGTCGCCGCCGATGTCCAGAATGCCTCTGACGCTCCGGTCCTCCAGGATGCACAGCAGCTCCGCCGGAAGGGCGGGAACATCGGCGTCGGAGCAGGCCTGGGAAGAGGAGATCAGCTTCACCCCCCGGCTGGCCAGAAGGGCCTTCCGCTCCCGGGAGCGGAAGTAGGGGTTCACGATATCCAGATCCGCCACCATCACCCGGTGGCCCGCCTCCGCCATGCGCAGCGCCAGGTTTACGGAGAATTCCGTTTTTCCGGTGCCGTAATGCCCGGTGACGATGGTGAGGCGGTGAGGGCAGAAGTCAGGCATGGGCAGGCCTCCTTTGCAAGAAGTTGTATTATATCTATAAGTGTTGTCTGACATCATTTTAAACCGGGCCAGATAGGATGTCAAGAAGATTCTTGTAATTTCTCACAAAAACGTTTATAATCCCAATCAGACCCAACACGATGAACGGGGGAGAGACCATGGCAAAAAAGACAAAGCTCTCGGAGCAGACCTCCGACCGGCTGTATGAAATGATCGCCGACGAGCACCGCTACGCCCCGGGCAGCAAGCTGCCCAATGAAAACGAGCTCAGTGAGGAGCTGCAGGTATCCCGCACCACGCTGCGGGAGGCCATCTCCTTTCTGGTGGCCCAGGGGGTGCTGGAGATCCGCCGGGGCAAGGGCACCTATGTTGCCTCCGTGCTGCCTGCCACCGGGCTTGACCTGACGGAGCTGGCCGGGATGCGCTCCCGGGTCCGGGCCAAGGACCTGTTTGAAATGCGCCTGATTTTTGAGCCGGAGACGGTGGCCCTGGCCTGCCAGCGGGCCACGGACGAGGAGCTGGAGCAGATCCGCAAAAAGGCGGAGCGGGTGGAGGAGGAGGCCCTGCGGGGCGGCGACTGGCCCCGGGCGGACCAGGAGTTCCACCTGGCCATCATCCGGGCTTCCCACAATGAGTATATGCGCCGCCTTTACCCCATCATCAACGGCGCCGTCAACGAGATCCTGCAGATTTCCCCCAACCGCAGGCATATGCAGGAGATCGCCCTGGCGGATAACCGCCTGATCCTGGACTTTCTGCTCCAGCGGGACGAGGCCGGCGCCCGCCACGCCATGAGCATCCATATGAAGCATCTTGTGCGCACCCTGCGGGAGTGAGGCGTCCCCGGGAGGAAGACAAGGGCGCTTTTATGTGCACTTTGTACAAGCACATGGGAGAAATGACGAAAAAAGAGGGGGAAACCTCCGGGTTAACGGGGGTTTTCTTGTTGAAAATACCCACGGGACTAAGCGAAACACACAAAAATTCCCCTGCAATTCACAAATTGTACACAAATTTCTTCCCGCCCCCTTAACAAATTCCACGTAATCGTGTATAATCCGTAAATATAAGCGGGATTGTGCATATTTCAGATCAAAACAGAAGGAGAACCTCATGGAAATGACCCAGCAGGAGCGTTTGAATAAATTGCTCGACGCCTACTCCCACCACTATGATATCGTACGGGATGTCACCGTGGAGGGCAGCGGTTTTCCCGCCACTGCCACCTACTTCCTGCGGGATGAGAATTACCTCATCTCCAAAAAGCACGTTCTCAGCGCGGTGGAGAACCATGAGTACGTCTACTTTTACCTGGCAGATCACCTGGACGCCGACACCCTGCGCCAGCAGATCGACGTCACCTTGAAGGCGGGCATGAGCCAGATCAAGCCCGGCAAGGAGCATATGTCCTCGTTTGTCACGCTGGTGGTTCTGGCGGACACCATCGACCCGGAGGCGAAGCGCCTCATACAAAAGACCCGCTTCCGGAAAAACTTTCGGCTGGCACTCCATGGCTGGATGGAGTATCACATAGCAGCAATGGAAATTTCCACGAACAGCTTCCTTTCCAATCCAGCCGGTAAGGAAGCAAAAAAGACCCTGGAACTGAATTTCCCATCCAGGGCGAAATAAGAAGGGAGAGTATATCAATGAATGGTTTAGTACTTCTGATCATTGGCGTTGCTCTGCTGGTTTGCGGCTACATTTTCTACGGCCGCTGGCTGTGCAAGCAGTGGGGCGTCGGTGAGAGCAAGGAAGCCACCCCTGCCCATACCATGGAGGATGGTATCGACTATGTTCCCGCTCCGGCCCCCGTTCTGATGGGCCACCACTTCTCCTCCATCGCCGGCGCCGGCCCCATCACCGGCCCCATCAGCGCTGCGGGCCTGGGCTTCGGCTGGCTGGCCTGCACCCTGTGGATTATCATCGGCGGTATCTTCTTCGGCGGCGTCCATGACTTCGGCGCCCTGTTCGCCTCCGTCCGTCACGGCGGCAAGTCCATCGGCGAGATCATCTCCGCCAACATGTCCAAGCGCGCCAAGCGCCTGTTCATCATCTTCGCTTACCTGACCCTGATCCTGGTTGTGGCCGCCTTTGCCTCCATCGTGGCCGGCACCTTCGGCGCCACCTATGTGGACGGCGTCCTGGACGTGGCCGCTTCCACCAGCCAGGCTCGCGTGGCCATGGTGTCCCTGCTGTTCATCCTGATCGCCATCGTCTTCGGCTTCTGCGTCTATCGCCGCAACGCCCCCATGAGCGTTGCCTCCGTCATCGGCGTTGCCGCCATTGTGGCCATCATCGCCATCGGCATGAACTTCCACCCCATTTACCTGCCCAGCTCCACCTGGATGTACATCGTTGGCCTGTATATCATCATCGCCTCCGTTACTCCCGTGTGGATCCTGCTGCAGCCCCGTGACTACCTGAGCTCCTTCCTGCTGTACGCCATGCTGGCTCTGGCCGTGGTGGCCGTGGTCGTCGCCCGTCCCTCCATGGAGAGCCTGCCCGTGCTGAACACTCCGGGCAATACGACCCCCGTGTTCCCCGTCCTGTTCACCACCATCGCCTGCGGCGCTATCTCCGGCTTCCACTCCCTGGTGTCCTCCGGCACCACCTCCAAGCAGCTGGACAAGGAGACCGACGCTAAGCCCATCGCTTACGGCGGCATGCTGCTGGAGTGCGTCCTGGCCATCCTGACCCTGTGCGCTGTTGCTTATGCTTACAGCTGGAACGCCGCTCACCCCGACATGGCCCTGAAGGGCGCCACCGCCATCTTCGGCGGCGGTATTGCCGGCATGATCGATCCCAGCCGCGGCGCTACCTACGACATCCTGTACACCCTGCTGGTTCTGACCTACTCCGCTTTCTGCCTGACCTCTCTGGACACCGCCACCCGTCTGGCCCGTTTCATGTTCCAGGAGTTCTGGCTGGACGGCTCCAAGGGTGAGACTCCCGAGAACGTCACCGGCTACAAGAAGGTCCTGTCCAACCCCCTGGTGGCTACCGTCATCACCGTTGTTCTGGGCATCGCCCTGGGCATGAACGGCTACGGCAAGATCTGGGCCCTGTTTGGCTCCGCCAACCAGCTGCTGGCCGCTCTGGGCCTGCTGGCTGTGGCTGCCTGGCTGGGCAACGTTGGCAAGAAGAACTTCATGTGCTGGATCCCCATGTTCTTCATGCTGGCCGTCACCATCGCTTCTCTGATCATCAACACCAAGACTCAGATCGGCCTGATCTCTGCCGGCGGTGCTGACTGGGGTCCCTATGTCCAGGCTATCGTGGGCGTCCTGCTGGTCGTCCTGGCTGTGGTCCTGGCCATCGAGGGCGTGCAGACCATCTTCGGCAAGAAGAAGGCTGCTGCGAAGTAAGAGCACCTGAAAGGCTGAGCGGAGTTTTGCCAGTCTCCGCCGGACGTAAAAAACTCTCGCTGACACAGACTGCTGTTTCCTGCATCAGCGAATGAGCAAAATGAGAGGCCGCCCGGAAACTACCTTCCGGGCGGTCTTTTTCTCCTGGTTTCATCCATATAAAAAAGGCCGCTGCATTCGCAGCGGTCCTTTTTATGCTTTTAAGGGTTCCTTTAACCCCAGAAGGCGGAGAGCATGGGGATGACCTGCTTCTTGCGGCTCATGATCTTGGGCAGGAAGGCACAGTGGTCCCCGGGGTTTTTGATGTTGAAGGCCTGGGCGATGGTATCGTCGTCCCCGGCAAAGAGGAGCTGGGTGCCCTCCAGCAGCACATCCGTAATCATCAGCACCACGGTGTCGAAGCCCCGCTCCACCCGGATCTGGTTCATGGCCTCCAGGAAGGCCTTCTTCCGGTTCAAAAGCCGGTCGGAGTCCATGCAGGTGACCTGGCTGACGGCCAGGTCGTGGCCGGCGATGTGGAACTCCTTGTAATCGGTGCGGAGGATATCCGTCACGGACTTGTCGTCGCCGCAGGTGGCGGAGAAAATGGCGCGGCCCAACTCGTCCAGATTTACATCTGCGATGCGGGCCATGCGCTTGGCCATGTCAATGTCCCGCTGGGTGCAGGTGGGGGACTTGAACATGACCGTGTCGGACACGATGGCGGCGGCGATGAGGCCGGCCATCTTGGCGGTGGGCATCAGCCCCTTTTCCTGGTACATCCCCGCCACGATGGTGGCGGTGGAGCCCACGGGGTCGTTGCGGACGTAGATGGGGTTCTTGGTCTCGATGTCCGCCAGGCGGTGGTGGTCCACGATCTCCAGGATCTCAGCCTGGTCCAGGCCCGGCACGGACTGGGCTTTCTCATTGTGGTCCATCAGGATGACCCGCTTGCGGCGGGGGCGCAGCAGATGGAAGCGGGAAAGGGTGCCAACCACATGGCCGGTCTCGTCCAGGATGGGGTAGGAGCGGAAGCGGCTCTCCAAAACGGTTTCCTTGACGTCGTCGATGTAGTCGTCCAGGTGGAAGCAGACCAGGTTGCCGGTCTTGCAGATGGAGCTGATGGGCATGGCGTGGCAGATGAGCCGCACGGCCCGGTAGGCGTCGTAGGGGGTGGAAATGATGCAGGTGTCCGTGACGGTGGAGAGAAGGTCCTGCTCCACCTCTGCCTGGCAGACGATGACGCACTCCACCTTGCGCTCCACGGCCCGGCGGATCATGTCCGGCTGGTCGCCGCAGATGACGATGGAGTCCCGGGCGGAGAAGACCAGGTTCTCCCGGCTGGCGGGCAAGGCCACCGTCACCTCGCCGGAGACGGTATCCCACATACTGCTGTCCTCGTTCAGGATCTCGCCCTCCAGAACGGAGAGGAGGTTGAACACGGGGATGTTTTTCATCCGGGGATTGCGGACGGAGGTCATGTCATAGGAGGCCACGTCACCGGCGGAGAGCATACCGTAGAGGCTGCCCTCCCCGTCGATCACGGGCATGGTGGAGATCTTGTACTCCTGCATGGTCTGCCAGGCCCGGCTGATGGTGGCGGTGGAGGAGAGCATGGGGGGCGTATCGTAATCCAGGTCCTTTACCTGGGTGCGGACGTTGTTGATGAGCTGGGGAGGCTCAAAGCCGAAGCGGTCCAGCACGCTTTGGGTCTCATCGCTGATCTGGCCCAGGCGGGCGGCGCGGTACTGGCGCTGGCCCAGGGCGTTTTTCAGCGCGGCGTAGGCCATGGCGGATACGATGGAGTCGGTGTCCGGGTTGCGGTGCCCGGTGATGTAGACGGTATCCATGGGGAGATGCTCCTTTCAATGGAAAAGCGTTTGCAAAGTTGAACGTTTCTATTATGGAGTCTGCTTTTCCCTTTGTCAACCGGAGAAAAAGGACGAAAAGGGCGCGGAAACGATTGCTTCCGCGCCCTTTTCAGAAAAAATTCCATCCTTAAAGGACGATCAGCTCCTTGGGGGCCTTGGTCAGGTTTTCGCAGCCGTCCTCCCGCAGGCGGATAACGTCCTCGATGCGCACCCCCAGCTTTCCGGGGATGTAAATGCCCGGCTCCGCGGAGATGACCGCGCCCGCGGGGAGGGGGCCGGCGCTGGCGGGGGAGGCGTTGGGGGACTCATGGATCTCCACCCCCACGCCGTGGCCGAAGCTGTGGGTGAAGTATGCCCCGAAGCCCGCCGCCTCGATGACGGCCCGTGCAGCGGCGTCCACCTCCTTGCCGGTGACCCCGGCCCGGGCGGCGGCGATGCCGGCGGCCTGGGCGGAGAGGACAGTTTCGTAGATCTGGCGCTGCTGGGGGCTCACCGTCCCCACCGCCACAGTGCGGGTCATGTCGGAGCAGTAACCCTGGAAGATGCAGCCAAAGTCCATGGTCACCAGCTCGCCGCTTTGGATGGCCTTTTCGGAGGGGACGCCGTGGGGCAGGCTGCCGTTGGCGCCGGAGACTACGATGGGGTCGAAGCTCATGTCCTCCGCGCCGTAGTGGAGCATCAGGTATTGGAGCCGGGCGGCGATCTCCTTTTCCGTAACGCCGGGGCGGATCTCCTTCAGAATGTCGCCGAAGGCCTTCTCGGCGATACGCTGGGCGGCCACCATGGCGGAAAATTCCGCCTCGTCCTTCACGGCCCGGAGCCGGTGCATCATTTCGCTTCCGGGGACCAGCCGGCACTTCAGCTTTTCCTGGTAGGCCTGGTGGTCCCGGACGGTCATGCAGTCCTCCTCAAAGCCCAGGCGCTGGATGGACTGGGCCTCCACCACCCCGTTGATGAGCTGGGCGTAGCCCCGCCCCCGGCCCACCTCTTCTATGGCGGCGTCCGCCACATGGCGCTGGGCGGCTTCGGTGTAGCGGGAGTCGGTGAAATAGTAATTGCCCTGTTTCGTGACCAGGGCCACGCCGTCGGTGGCCGGGGAGCGGAAGCCGCAGGCGTAAAAGCGGTTGGCCTCGTGGGTCAAAAGCATGGCGTCCAGGTCATGGGCGGCCAGGGCGGCGGCAATTTGGGAGAAGTGGTTCATAAATGCATTCCTTTCCTGTGGAGGGGAGTTGGGTCACTGCTCCAGGGCCGCTTTCACGAAGCCGAAGAACAGGGGGTGGGGCCGGTCGGGGCGGCTCTTGAACTCGGGGTGGAACTGGGCGCCCACAAACCAGGGGTGGCCGGGGAGCTCCACGATCTCCACCAGCCGCCCGTCGGGGGAGAGGCCCGCCAGGGTCATGCCTCCCGCCGTCATCTGGCCGCGGAAGTCGTTATTGAACTCAAAGCGGTGGCGGTGGCGCTCGGAGATCTCACCGGCGCCGTAGAGGGCGCGGCTGTGGGTGCCCTCCGCCAGGAGGCAGGGGTACTTGCCAAGGCGCATGGTGCCGCCCTTTTCCGTCACATTCACCTGGTCGGCCATGAGGGCGATGACGGGGTGCTTCGTGGTCTCGGAAAATTCGGAGGAGTTGGCGTCCTCCCACCCCAGCACATGGCGGGCGAACTCGATCACCGCCATCTGCATCCCCAGGCAGATGCCGAGATAGGGGATGCGGTTTTCCCGGGCGTAGCGCACGGCGGCGATCATGCCCTCGATGCCCCGGCCTCCGAAGCCGCCGGGAACCAGGATGCCGCTGCAGCCGGCAAGCTGCCGGGGAGCGTTTTCCTCCGTCAGTTCGCCGGAATCCACCCAGCGGATGTCCACGATGGCGTCATTGGCGGTGCCCGCGTGGTTGAGAGACTCCACCACGGACAAGTAGGCGTCGTGGAGCTGGGTGTATTTGCCCACCAGGGCGATGCACACCCGGCGGTGGGCGTTTTTCTCCCGCTTCACCATGGCGCTCCACTCCCGCAGGTCCGGCTGGTGGGTGATGAGGCCCAGCTTGCGGCACACCACCTCGTCCAGCCCCTCCTTTGCCATCAGCAGGGGGACCTCATACAGTGTTTCCGCTGTGGTGTTCTGAATGACGCAGTCGGCGTCCACGTTGCAAAACAGGGCGATCTTGCGGCGGATGTCCTCCGTGATGGGGGCGTCGCAGCGGCATACCAGGATGTCCGGCTGGATGCCCAGGGACAGCAGCTCCTTCACGGAGTGCTGGGTGGGCTTGGTCTTCAGCTCGCCGCTGCCGGGGATCTGGACGATGAGGGGCACATGGATGAACACCACGTCGCCGTGGGGCCGCTCGGAGGCCACCTGGCGGATGGCCTCCAGGAAGGGCTGGGACTCGATGTCGCCCACGGTGCCGCCGATCTCGCAGATCACCACGTCCACGTCCTCGGAGGCCATGGAGTAGATGCGCTCTTTGATCTCGTTGGTGATGTGGGGAATGATCTGGACGGTGGCCCCCAGGTAGTCGCCCCGGCGCTCCCGGTTCAGAACGGACCAGTAGATCTTGCCGGAGGAGACGGAGCTGTTGCCCGTCAGGTTTTCATCCACGAAGCGCTCGTAATGGCCCAGGTCCAGGTCCGTTTCCGCGCCGTCGTCGGTGACGAAGACCTCACCGTGCTGGTAGGGGCTCATGGTCCCGGGGTCCACGTTGATATAGGGGTCGAATTTCTGATTCCGCACCCGGAGGCCCCGCTGCTTCAGAAGGCGGCCCAGGGATGCGGCGCAGATGCCCTTGCCCAGGCCGGAGACCACGCCGCCGGTGACAAATACAAATTTCGTTGACATATGATTCCCTACCTTTCCTATGATGCCCGCTGTCCGTCCGCAGTGCACAGAAACGGGCGGTTTTGCAAAAAGAAACAGCACCGGCAGATCGTTTTAGGGGGCGAAAGTCCCAGTCTTTTTCGGGACTTTCAGCTCACGATCCGCGGTGCCGTGGTGTCTTCGATTGTCGCGCTGCGGTGGGAAAGGACACCGCAAATCGCTGCCAAAGCGTTTCCAAAAATACCTTTCCAATATAGCACCGCCGCTTTTCGGTGTCAATGGAAACCCTTTTGGCATTTTTTACAAAATCCCGGGGCGGGGAAGGCTCACCTGCCCAGTTCCACGTATTTTCGAAGCTGGGCCTCCCCCCGGAGGGCGGCGTCGCACTGGGCGATGAGGGCCTCCCGGTCCTGATTCAGCGTGCCCTTGAGCACCAGGTAGTTGCTGGCGTGGTTGGAGCGGAACACGGCGCCGGGACAGTCGATCTCGCTGAGGAAAAGGCGGGTCTCCCGGATCAGCTCCATGGGCTGGGGCATGACGAGACTGCCCTCCTGGATCCACTGGGCCATGGGGGTGCCGGTGTAGATGCGCAGGGTGAGAAGGGCGATGAAGTCCGGCCTCATGGCGTTCAGGGCGTGGGCGGTGTCCACGGCGTGGGCCTCCCAGTCGCCGTTGCTGCCGGAAAGGCCGTTGATTGCGGTGACGGAAAGGGTCATGCCCGCTTCCTTCAGCTTCCGGCCGCACTCGATCTGCTGGGCCACGGTGACCCCCTTGTTGATCTTCTGCAGCAGGGCCTCGTTGCCCGTTTCCAGGCCCAGATAGGCCATGGAAAGGCCTGCCTGGCGCAGCTTTTTCAGATCCTCCGGCGTTTTGCCCAGGATGCTGCGGGGACTTGCGTAGGTTGCCACCCGCTCACACTCGGGGATCTCCTCCCGGATGAAGTCCAGGATGCCCAGCAGGTGCTCCGTGGGCAGGATCAGCGCGTCGCCGTCGGCCAGGAAGATGCGCTCGATGCGGTCGTATTTGCTTCTGGCCCACCGGAGGTCCTCCATCACCTGGGCGATGGGGGTGATGGAAAACTGCTTCGCCTTGTACATATTGCAAAAGGCACATTTGTTGTGGCTGCACCCCACGGTCACCTGGACGATGAGGCTGTAGGCTTCGCTGGGGGGACGGTAAACGGCGCCGGAATAGTGCATAGCGTTGCTCCTTTCAGATAGGGACTTTCCCTTCTTTTGTACCATATCTTTGGGGAGAGCGTCAAGGACTATGAGCCCGTCCTCCAAGAAAAGGCAAAAAGATCCGGGGATGTATTTCGCTGATTTACACAGGAAAAAGGCGATAACCACAGGAAAGAGATACTACTTTTGTGAGATTTGACGGTTGACTTTAGAACTTTAAAGTTATATAGTGTAAAAGCACAAGGACAAATGCAAATCGTGAATCCTGCCGGCGGAACGGAGTCGGACAGCCTTCGCCATTTACTGCTTTCCTTACCACTACCAATGAAGGAGATCATGAAGATGAAAAAGAAGTTGCTTGCTCTTGCTCTGACCGGTGTAATGGCCCTGAGTCTTGCCGCCTGCGGCGCCAAGGAAGACGCCCCTGCCGCTCCCGCCGCCTCTGCCCCCGCCGCCTCCTCTGCTCCCGCTGCCTCTGCCCCCGCCGAGACCTACACCGTGGGCATCTGCCAGCTGGCCCCCCATCCGGCGCTGGACGCCGCCACCCAGGGCTTTAAGGATGCCCTGACCGCCGCCCTGGGCGACGCTGTTACCTTCGAAGAGCAGAACGCCGCCGGCGACAGCCCCACCTGCGCCACCATCGTCAACGGCTTCGTCTCCGCCAATGTGGACCTCATCATGGCCAACGCCACCCCCGCCCTGCAGGCCGCCGTGGCCGCCACTGCTGACATCCCCATCCTGGGCACCTCCGTCACCGAGTACGGCGTGGCTCTGGGCATCAAGGACTTCAGCGGCACCGTGGGCACCAATGTCTCCGGCACCTCCGACCTGGCTCCCCTGGACCAGCAGGCCGCCATGGTGAAGGAGTGGTTCCCCGAGGCCAAGACCGTGGGCCTGCTGTACTGCTCCGCTGAGGCCAACAGCCAGTATCAGGTGGATACCGTCCAGGCTGCCCTGGAGGATCTGGGCTTCACCTGCACCCAGTATCCCTTTGCCGATACCAACGACATGGCTTCCGTGACCCAGAGCGCCGCCGATAACAGCGACGTCATCTATGTCCCCACCGACAATACCTGCGCCAACAACGCCGGCATCGTGGACAACATCTGCCGCCCCGCCAAGGTCCCCGTCATCGCAGGCGAGGAGGGCATCTGCGGCGGCTGCGGTGTGGCCACCCTCTCCATCAGCTACTATGACCTGGGCACCGCCACCGGCGAGATGGCCGCCAAGATCCTCACCGGCGAGGCCGATATCTCCCAGATGCCCATCGAGTATGCTCCCCAGTTCACCAAGAAGTTCAACGAAGCCATCTGCGCTGACCTGGGCCTCACCCCTCCCGAAGGCTATGTGGCCATCGGCTGACCGGATTGGCTTGAAAATCCGCTGAAATCCATGAAAAGGGACGGAAAAAGGCTTCCTTTTTCCGTCCCCTTTTGCTATACTTACAGTTAACTGCGTCCTTTTTTGAAAAAGGCCGCCGGGAGAGGGCGGATACCGCCCCATCACACCTATGAAGCACAAGGGGGAAATTCGACTATGATGAATTTCATCAACGCACTGCCGGGCGCCGTGTCCCAGGGCCTGATCTGGGGCATTATGGCCATCGGCGTGTACATCACATTCCGTATTCTGGACGTATCCGACCTGACGGTGGACGGCTCCTTCTGCACCGGCGGCGCCGTGTTCGTCGTTCTTTACACCGGGGGCACCCATCTTGTGGTGGCCATGCTGGCGTCCGTGCTGGCGGGTATGCTGGCGGGCTTTGTCACCGGCCTTTTACATACCTTCTGCGGGATCCCCGCCATTCTTGCCGGTATTTTGACCCAGTTGGGCCTCTTTTCCGTTAACATGGCCATCATGGATATGAAGGCCACCGTGGCCATCAACATCTCCACTCCGGAGATGGTGGACCGGCTGCTGGTGTCGCTGCGGTTCGTGAAGGACGTTGCCAACGGCACCCGCCCCTTCTACCGCCACCCCATCCTGGTGGTGGGCATCTTCACCGCCCTCATCATCGGCGTGCTGTACTGGTTCTTCGGCACGGAGCTGGGCTGCTCCCTCCGCGCCACCGGCTCCAACCCCAATATGGCCCGGGCCCAGGGCATCAACACCGACCGGTGCAAGATCCTGGCCCTCATGATCGCAAACGGCCTGGTGGCCCTGTCCGGCGCCCTGCTGGCCCAGTATAACAGCGCCTGTGAGATCAACATGGGCCGCGGCGCCATCGTCATCGGCCTGGCCGCCGTCATCATCG